>NZ_JBFLUG010000004.1:0-148358 GCF_041008525.1 Parafrankia sp. FMc2
CGAGGGGGCGCCGGGCGGCCAATCGACGCAAGCCACACGCACGGCAGATGACTGAGAGCCACACCCGACACCCCTGGGCCCCCGGACCTTACGACCGGCCCGAGTCGACCCAAGGAAGAAGGTAGGGATGACTGAGCTGCCCGGTCGGCTGCAGGCCACCTTTGTCCCCGCGGAGGACGCGATCGCCTGGTGGGGTGTGGCCGAGCTGGACGACGCGATACGCGAGCAGGGGCTGCCCGCGGGCCGCCCGGGCGTCTGTCGCCTGGCCGTGGCCAGGGGCGACGAGGTCCGGCCGGCGAACGTGCCCGTACGGTTCGCCGACCTGGACGCCGCCCGGCACGGGCTCCTGACGCTTGATCCGCGAGCCGAGGTCGGCGCCTCCGTTCGGGCGTGGCGCGACGCTGCGCGGCTGCTGGACGGCGACAGCCCCGAAAGCGATGACAGCCCCGAAAGCGGGGACGCGGCCTTCGGGGCTTTGGGCCTGCGGATGCCGCCGGCCGCCCACGCGGTGCTCGACGCCGACGGCACCGCCATCGCCGCCGCCCCCACGCTGCTGGCGCAGTTCCGTCAGGCGGTGGCCACCCGCGTCCTGCTGCGCGGCGCGGCCGTCACCGCCGAGCTGCGGCCCTACCAGGCGCACGGTGTGGCCTGGCTCCACGCACGCCCCGGTCTCGGGCACGGGGGGATCCTGGCCGACGAGATGGGTCTCGGCAAGACGCTGCAGGCGATCTGCATGCTGGCCACCCGCCAGTCGGAGAAGCCACACCTGGTGGTCTGCCCGACCTCACTGATCGGCAACTGGCGGCGCGAGCTGGCGCGGTTCACACCCACCACCCCAGCGATCATCTATCACGGCGCCAGTCGGGCGCTGCCGGCGACCCACCCGCCCGGCACCGTCGTCATCACCAGCTACCCGGTGCTGCGTAGGGACGAGCCGCTGGCCGCCACGGCCTGGGACGTCGTGGTCCTGGACGAGGCGCAGCAGATCAAGAACCCGGACGCCCTCGCCAGCAGAGCCGCCGCACAGCTGTCCGCCACCGTGCGGATCGCGATGACCGGCACCCCGGTGGAGAACCGGCTCGACGAGCTGTGGTCCATCCTCAACGTGACCAGTCCCGGTCTGCTGGGCACCCGCGGCCGGTTCCGGCAGCGGTTCGTCGCGCCGATCGAGCAACGCCGATCCGCGTCCGCCGCGGCCGCGCTCACCCGGATGATCACACCACACCTGCTGCGCCGTACCAAGGCCGACGTCGCCGCCGATCTGCCACCCAAGCTGTACTCCACGATCGTCTGCACGATGGCTGACGAACAGGCCCGGCTCTACCGGGAAGCCGTCGACAGGGCGTTCACCGCCGGGCTCGGCGCCGGCATCGAGCGCAGCGGCCGGGTACTCGCCCTGCTCACCGCGCTCAAGCAGATCTGCAACCATCCCGCCCAGTACCTGCGGGAGGGCACCGCCGCGCCCGGCCTGTCCGGCAAGTTCGACCGGGCGACCGAGATGCTGACCGAGGTCGTCGAGCAGGGCGACCGCGTGCTCGTGTTCACCCAGTACCGCGCGATGGGCGAGCTGCTCTCGAAGCACCTGGGCACGGTGCTCGGCGTCGGCCCGGTCCCGTTCCTGCACGGCGGCCTCGCCACCGAGCGCCGCGACCAGCTCGTCCACGCGTTCCAGGAGGACGACGAGGCGCCGCCCGTCCTGCTGTTGAGCCTTCGCGCCGCCGGCTTCGGGCTCAACCTGACCCGCGCCTCCCACGTCCTGCACTACGACCGCTGGTGGAACCCGGCGGTGGAGGAGCAGGCGACCGACCGGGCGCACCGGATCGGTCAGCTGCGGACGCTCAACGTCCACACCCTCGTCACCGGCGGCACGATCGAGGACCACATCGCGCAGATGCACGAGAACAAGCGGGGCGTCGCCGAGATCGTCTCCGGTGACACCCGGGCCGCACTGGCCAGGATGTCCGACGACGACCTCCACGCGGTCCTGGACCTCGGCCAGGGGGTGCTCGCGTGATGCCACCGGAGTTCGGCGCCACGCCCTGGGGCCGGGCCTGGGTCCGCACCGTCGAGTCGACGTCCATGGCGCGGCCCAACCCGCTGCTCCCCAGGGCACGCGCCCTCGCGCGGAACACCACCACCGTCGTGGCTGCCGGCGTCGGCCACGTCGAGGCCGAGGTCACCGTGCCCGGGCAGGTGTGCCGGGTCCGGATCGACCTGCCGGTCTGGCCCGACGAGACGCAGGCCGAGGCAGGGCGTCTGATCGCCAGGGCCATGGCCGAACACCGTGGGCTGGTGGCCGGAGACCTGCCCGACACCCTCGAGGCGGACCTCACCCGGCACGCGATCAGCATCGCCGTCCCCCCGGAAGCGCAGCAGGGCGCCTGCACCTGCCGGGCTCGCACACGACCATGCGTGCACATCCTCGCCACGATCTACGCGCTCGCCCAGCTCGTCGACGAACGCCCGGCATTGGCGGTCGAGCTGCGATCCACCCCCACGAAGGCCACCATCACCGCGGACCCGGGCTGGGTCGCGCTGTCCGACCTCGACCCGGCCGGCTTCTACGGAGACTGACCCGCTGACGATCCCGACGATCCCGCAGGATGGCGAGATTGCCGATGAGGACCCGTGCGACGATCACCGGTCCGGCGGAAGACATCACACTACGGATGATCTGCGGACGCCGGAAAAGGGAAATGTGAAGGCGCTGGCGCGGTAGTTTCCCTTTTCGCGGTCTGGGTGGGCATCCGTGTCGCAGCTTTCCTTCGGCCGGCAGTCAGGATGGGCCTGGATTCCGCGGCTGCCGCGGGGCGTGGTGAGAGGAGACGACGCATGGCCGACGACCGCGAGGATCGCCGGGTTCCGAGCACGTTGTTCGCCACCGTGGAGCACCTGATGCGGCGGCGACGCGGTCAGCCACTACCCATGATCGTCGTGCATGGGGTGGGCGGTGCCGGGAAGACCCACCTGCTCGACGAGGTCGAGAAGTACTACGAGTACGCCGTGCCGACGATGCGCATTGATGCCGGCCCCGAGCTGCTTCCCACGTATCCGGCGTTGCTCGAGGCAATGCTGGAAAGTCTTGTCGACGGCCATGACGAGTTCGGCTCGCTGCGGTTGCGCCGGCTGCAGCTCGTCATGCTCCTGATGAAGATGGGGCAGATCAGGCCGCGGTCGATCCGCAGAGTTCCCGAGTTCCTGCTCGGCGGCCTGTCCCTCGTCTACTACGTGTTGGAGGAGGCTGCCGACGAGGTACCGCTGCTCTCAGCCCTGCTCAGGGCTTTTCGCGTGTGGGTGTTCGACACGGTGCTGCGGCTGCCGTCGCCGGTGCGCCGACTGTTCGCACCCCGCCAGAACACCCTGCTGCGATGGCTGGAGCGGGACGGCTGGCAGGCCCTGACAGGCACGTCCGGGCACCGGCAGGTCAGGAAGGTGTTCGAGGAGTTCTCCGTCCACCGGCAGCGCGACAGTCCCGCCGGTTTCGACCGGCTGCTGGTGCAGGCCCTCGTCGACGACCTGCGCGCCGCCTACCGGACGCACCCGCGGCGGCGGGTGAGCTGTCTGCTTCTCGTGGACGACGCGGATCTGGTCGAGGCGACGGGATCGGTCGGGAGCCGTCCTCTTCCCGCACTGCTGCGTGATCTCGCCGGCCAGCTGCAGGCGCATCCCGACCTCGGGCTGCTCGTCGTGGCGACGGCACAGACCGCCCCACCGCCTGGCAGCGCCGCCGCCGACCCGGATGACGAGGGCGAGCAGGAGCCGGCGGCGGTCGCTGCCGCGCTGGTCGAGTCCTGGCGAACGACCCGGTCCGAGCCCCGGCGGGGCACCCGACCGGCGGGCCCCTTCGGCTGGTATGACCCGCGGGTCATGCTCGCCTTCCATCTCGAGCCGCTCAGCCGGGCACGGACCCGGCACTACCTGCGCGACTCCGGGCTGCCGGCGGCGCTGGCGGACGGCGGTGGCGCGGAGGACCTGCTCGACCGGCTCCACCTGATCACCCGCGGTCATCCGCTCGCGGTCACTCTGATCCGGCAGTACCTGCACGAGCGGCTCGCCACGAACTCATGGCCCCGGGTATCCCGTGCGTTGCTGGAAGCACGGCTGCGGGACACCCCTCGCGGCACGGAACTCGACAGCATCCAGGAGTACCTGGACCTACGGTTCCTGCACCGCTTTCCCGAACTCTACGAGCGGCCCGGCGCACCACCGGACCCGGACCTGGTCGACCGGGACGACATCCGCGACCTGCTCCGGACGCTGGCGGTTCCCCGCCGTCTCACCGACGAGGTCCTGCGCCTGCTCGGTATCGCGGCCGGTTCCAGCGGCCTCGCCGCGCTCCGGGCCGGGGGCCTGTGCTCCCCGGCGCCGGACGGGCGAGGCCAGCTGCTCCAGCCGCTCCTGCGCGACCTCCATCAACAGGATCCGGCGGATCCCCGGTACACGGCCTGGCACCAGGAGCTGCGGGACCATGTAACCGCGGCCCTCGGCAGCCGGCGCGACGAGCAGGGTGCCGACGAGGTCGAGCAGGGTGCCGACGAGGTCGAGGAGCAGACCGACCTGCTTTACCACGCGCTGGCACTGGGTGACGTCGAGGCGGTGGTGACCGCGATCGCGGCGCAGGTCGGCCGGCAGGAGACGTGGCCTACCGTGCTGGAAGCCGTCACCGAGGCGCCGATCCCCTCCCGTCCGCTGGTGGGCGGGCCCCCATCCGGCGGCGGTGAACCGGACCACGGGCCGGGCGAGAGGGCCCGGGTGTTACAGCGGCTGCTCGTCCTGCTCTGGCGGCGCAGATCCGTGCGTCCCGGCGAGGGCGGCGAACTACCGCCCTGGCTGGCCGGCGAACTGGACGACGTCGGCGGAGACAGCCCGACGGCCGCGATCGCCGAAGCCTTCCGCGCGTGCGCCGACCCGGCCGGGCAGCGGGCGGCCGAACGCTACGAGGCCATGGCGGAGTCCGACGACGACGGGCTGCCGCCGCCCGGGCCCGTCCACCGGCCTCGACCGCACTACCGGTATCCGGCACTGCGGCCGACCCGGCAGGAGACCCGGATGCTCGCGCTGGCCACCGTGGTGCTTCTGATCGTCGGCTACGGAACCGCCTACGTGGACCAGCGGGCGGACCTGTGTCACCCGGCGGGCTTCACCGATGTGCGATCGGTGTTGGGTGCACGCTGGGATCCGTACGTTCTCGACAAGGTGGCGGGCGCGGAGTGCATCGGGGTGGCATGGCCACCCGTCGAGTTCGCGACCGGCTCCGCCGGGGCGGTGGACAGCTGGCGTACCGGTCGGATCACCGATCTGTCCCGGCTCATCAGCGCCGAGAACGACCGGGTCAGCAGGATCGCGCGGCAGGACGATCAACATCGGGTGGTGAAGGTCGTCGTGGCCACCCAGCTGAGTACCGCCCAGGAACCGCCCTACTTCGACCTGGCCGTGGGTATCAACGAGCTGATCGGTGCGCTGCTCGGCATGCAGGCCTGGAACGGCGCGTCGGACCAGCGTCCGGCACCGGTCCTCGTCCAGGTGGTGCTCGCGAATCTGGGTGGAACGTCGGCCCACGCCGCGAAGGCGCTGGCGCGGGTACAGCAGCTGGCCGAGTCCGATCCGAGCGTGGTCGCCGTCATCGGGCTCGGCCAGACCCGCGCCGGAACCGCCGAGAGCCTGGCCACACTGGGCTCCGCCGGCATCCCGATGATCGCCTCGGCCCAGTCCGGTGACGCCCTGGGCCAGCAGGAGAACTACTACCGGATCGCTCCGGCGAACTGGCTGCAGGCACAGCTGGGCACGGCCTGGATCCGTCAGGAACATCCCGACGCCCTGACGTCGCTGATCATTTCCAATCGGGACAACTACAGCGCCGGGCTGGCCGGGGACTACCGCCGCCAGCTCGCCGGTTCCCTCGCAGCGATCGACGACCGGGACGTGATCAGGTTCGACGAGCAGACCCCCGGGCTGTCGCACTACTTCCAGCGCGAGATCCAGCACCGGTGCGACAGGGAGCCGGAGAAGGACCAGGTACTCGTCTACACCGGCCGGGCCAACGAGGCGATCGAGCTGGTCCGTGCTCTGGGCTCGCCGCAACTCGATGCCGACTGCGCAGGGCGGGTGACGATGCTCGGCGGTGACGACATGACCCAGACCGAGGAGACCGAGATGCAGCGGGAGCTGCGAGGCAACCCCGCCCACATCTACTTCACGACGTTCGGCACGACCAGCGAGGCCCGCCACATCCTGCCCGACCGCTCCCGCCAGGTCTGGGAGCAGCTGTACTGCGACTACGACCAGCTGCGCGTCACGACGCTCCCCCAGCACGCGATCGAGCTGGGGGGACACATCCAGGTGGCCTACGACGTCTTCGGAGTACTCGCCGACATCGCCCGCCAGCTCGGCCAGCAGCATGCGGAGATCAACCGGGAGACGATCCGCGGTGCTCTCGCGGGCACCAGCCACGAGGGCGCGACCGGGCTGATCGATTTCACCCGGCCGGAGTTCACCGTCGAGCCCTGGACCTCGGACGGTCCGGCGTCGGACGTGCGACCGGAGCGGACTCGCCTGGTCGTCCTGCAGGAACTGCACGAGAGCGACGACACCGATGCGGCTGCCGGCAGCCGCGACGAGGACGAGGACGAGGACAGGACGGTGGTCACCAAACCGACGGCGTTCCTCGCGAACGGCGATCTTGTGCCGATCGCCCTCGAGGAACCGCAGCGCTGCTGACGACCAGGCTCTGGCAACGCAGAATGATCTCGTGGACGAACTGGGCATGGATGATGCCGTGAACGAGCTGGAGATCGTCTGGCGGCAGCTGAGCTCCGGCCAGAAGCCCATGGCGAGCCTGCCGCATCTCGCGGCGCAGGCGCTTGCCGACGGGCACGACAGCCCGGCGTTGCGCGAGCTGGCGGGGCTCGGCGTCCGTGACGATCTGCTGGCCCGCCGCCTGCTTCCGCTGGTACTCGAGGGGCTTGGTCGCGATCTTGACCGGGTGGTGGGCGACTGGGGGCGGACCGTGCCCTGGGAGACGGCGCGGGAGCAGTTCGAGGCCGATCTCGTTGACCGCACCGAACATGCGATGGCAGCTGTCCGGCGTGATCTCGCAGAGATCGGCAGCACGGTCGGCCGCCTGACGCTGCACTGGGCGGGCAGCTACGACGACGACGGTCAGCCGCATCTGCTGGTCGGCTTCGACGGCGAGCCTTACCTCGGCGGCGGGAACCCGGCCGAACCCCTGTGCGGCCGGGATCTGGCCGCGTGGGTGGCCTCCCTCGCCGCGAGCACGCAGGAGGCCGTGATGGAGCTGTTCCTGTCCTACTGGCCGACCTGCGAGCGGCATCGCCGCGGCCTGCACCTGCGTGATTCCTATGCGTACGGCGACGACGAGGGGGATCGGGGCGAGCAGGGGTGGCCGGTGTGGCGGTGCCGCGCGGAGGGCGGCCACCTCGTCGCTCCGGTCGGCGGGCTGGGAACCGGCAGCTGAGGTCAAAGAAGCAGTGTGGTGAGGGTGGCCTCGTACCAGGCGGCGACGGAGGCCTCGCTGCGGTCGGGGTCGTCCTCGTAGAGCAGCCACGCCGTGTACCAGTTGCACGTCGTCCACACCGTGCGCGAGGCGTCGTCCACGCTGAGACCGGGCCGCAGGCCACCGCCGGCCGCGAGGGCCGCCACGAACAGCCGCGTGTCCTGCAGGCGCCGCCGCTCCTGCTCGCGCCAGGCGGCGGCGATCGACTCGTCCTGCGCGGCCGCCTGGACGTAGGCGCGGCTGATCTGGGCGTTGCGCCTGGCCCGGCGGCCTGCGAGCACCCCGAACAGGTGCAGCTGGCTTCGCTGGTCCGCGGCTCCCATCGCGGCGCGGAAGGTGTCGTCGTCGGCGAGCGCGGTGTCGGTGCCGTCGTCGACGGTCCGCTCCAGGGCCAGTTCGAGCAGCCGTGCCTTGGAGGCCAGCGCGTAGACCGACTCGACGGCGACGCCGGCCTTCGCGGCGACGGCCTGCATCGTCGTTCCGGCGTAGCCCTGGGTGCAGAAGAGGTCGACGGCGGCGTCGAGGATCGCGGCCCGGGTCGCCTGGGCCTGTGCGGCCCGGCGGGGCGAGTGGTAGCTGCGGGTCGGCTTCACGACGACGTGCACTCCAGGTGGCATGGAATCAATACGGTCTGCCTGTAGTGATTCTAGCGAGGGAGCCTCCGATGGCGAAACCGACCGCCTATCTTCTGATCCACGACGCCATCCGCCTGGAGCTGCGTCGTCTGGCCGACGTGACGTCCGAGCTCGCCGACGGCCGCCGGGTGGCCGGGCCGGCGCAGCTCGCTGCACTGCGCGACCACGTGAACGACGTCCTCGACGTCCTGCACCACCACCATGTCGGCGAGGACGACTACCTCTGGCCCCTGCTGCGTGACCTCGGCCTGCCGGCCGACGGCCTTGCCGTCCTCAGTGCCGATCACGAGAAGCTCGACCTGCTGATCCAGCGGCTGCGCACCGGGCTGACGGGGCTCGCCGGCGGCGACCGCGGGGCCGTCGGCGCGCTCGCCACCGTCACCGGCACCCTGCACACGCTCATGGACGAGCATCTGGCCGTCGAGGAGTCACTGGTCGTTCCCGCGATCGAGACCATGATCACGGACGCCGAGCTGACCCGGCTCGAGAAGCGGATGAGCCGCGACTCGACGGCGCGGATGTCCTTCGCGCTGCCCTGGGTGGCCGAAGCGGGCCCGGACCGGATGGCGGAGGTCGCCGGCGGGATCGGGCCGCTGCTGCCCGCCCTGCTTGCGGTGAGCCGTGCCGGTTACCGGCGCCGGCTGGGGGTCGCCTACGGGGCCCTCGTGGCGGAGCCGGGCCCGGTGCGGCTGCGCGGCGCGGCCGAGATCGTCATCCCCGCTCCGGTGGAGGAGGTGTATGCGGCGGTCTCCGACGTCCGGCGGATGGCCGGCCACAGCCCGGAGTGCTACCGGTGCGCGTGGCTGGACGGGGCCTCCGAACCTGTGGTCGGGGCCCGCTTCCAGGGCTGGAACCGCTTCCGGGGGTTCCGGTGGTCCCGTGAGTGCGAGATCGTCACCGCCGATCCGGGCCGGATGTTCGCGTTCCGGACGCGTCGGACCAGTCTCCGGCCGGACAGCACGCTGTGGCGCTTCGAGCTGCGCGAACACCGCGCGGGCACGCACGTCAGCCAGACGTTCGAGCTCTCCGCCGGTGCGGCGGTCATGCTGTTCGAGCGGGTCAGCGGTCGGGAGACGAGTACTCCGGCCGCGATGCGGCGCACCCTGGAGCGGCTGCGTGACGACCTGGCCCGCCTGCCCGTGCACACCTGAGTCGACCAGCCGCAGGGCGGTGTAAATCCGCCCGAAAAGGTTGACGCGGGCCGGCCCACTGCGAATGCTGAATGGCCGGTGCGGAAAGGGAGCGAACAGCGGAATGGTGCTCTGGGGAAGTGGCGTGGCCGGCCGGCCTGTGCGACGCTCGATGCCGGACTTCACCTGGAGTAAACGGAGGCGGAGGCAGAGCCGGGTAAGTGCGGGTCGCCGCCGTGCCCCGTGGGCAGCAGCCGGTCTCTCAGTGGTTCTCCTGACGGTGTCGAGCGGGTGTTCTGGCGCCGCTGATGCTCCGGCTGCGCCGGACTGCGCGAGCGCGCCGGGGATTACGAGCGACACCATCCGCCTGGGTCTGCTCATGTCGGACTCGGGGACTGCGGCCAGTCAGGTCATCGGTGCCCGGTCCGGCATCGACGCGCGCATCGAGTCCCAGAACGACCGGGGTGGGGTGCACGGCCGCAGAATTGTCTACGACTGGCGCGACGACGAGTCGAATCCGGCGGCGAATCTGATCGCGGCGCAGGACCTGGTCGAGAGAGGTGGGATTTTCGGCCTGCTCAGCGCGAGCATCGTGGCGACCGGTTCGGCCGATTACCTGCACGAACGGGAGATCCCGATCGCGGGCCTCGCGACCGAGCCGGCCTGGTCGAGCTACGACAACATGGTGAGCTACCTGAACCGGGTGCCGACGGCGGTCATCTACGACACCCTGGCGCAGTTCGCCCGGTCGAAGGGGGTGCAACGAGCCGTCATCGTCAAGACCTCGATGTCGGCGGCCTCCGAGGTCGGTGCCCAACGGATCGAGCGGATCCTGCGGCACGCCGGAATCGAGATCGTCGCGGCCGTCGACTACACGCCGAACGGCATCACCGCGGCGACCCTCGGCCGCCAGATCGCCCAGACCGGAGCCGACGGCCTGTTCGGCGCGCTCTCCGGCGACCAGTTCGCCGAGGTGTACGGCGGCGCGGTGGCGGCCGGTGCTCCGCTGCGTGCCGGCGTGGGAACCAACGGCTACGGCCATGAGCTCCTCAGCAGGTACGGCGCGAAGATCGCCGGGGCCTACTTCTACCTCGCCTACCAGCCGTTCGAGGCTGACACGCCCGCCCAGCGGGAGTATCTGGCGGCGCTGGCGCGTCATGCCCCGGAGCTTCATCCGCCCGACGCGCAGGCCGCCGTCGAGTCCTACATCGTCACGGACCTGCTGATCAGGGGACTCGACGCCGCCGGGCCGTGCCCCACCCGGGCCGGGCTGCTCGCCGCGCTGAGATCCATCACGGACTTCGACGGCGCGGGCCTGCTGCCCGGGCCGGTCGATCTCACCAAGGGCTTCGGCCAGTCGGCGAGCTGCCTCACCTTCGTGCAGGTCACCCGGGCCGGGACGGGCTTCGACGTCGAACAGACGCGGTGCGGTCAGCCCATCTCCGGCCCGGCGGCGTGACGCGGCGGGTGCTGGTGCTCGGCGGCACGGCGGACGGCCGCCTGCTCGCGGAGCGGCTCGCCGAGCTGCCCGACGTGCGGGTGACCTACTCCCTCGCGGGCCGGGTCGCCGCGCCCGCGCTGCCGCGGGCCGCCGGCGCGGCCCGGATCCGCGCCGGCGGGTTCGGCGGCGTGGATGGTCTGGTCGACTATCTCCGGTCCGCGCGGATCACGGCGGTGATCGACGGGACGCATCCGTTCGCCGCCGTGATGACCGGGACGGCGGTGGCGGGCTGCCGGGCGGCCGGAGTACCCCTCCTGGTCATGCGGCGGCCAGGATGGAGCGAATCCGCCGGTGACCGCTGGCACCGGGTGCCCTCACTCGACGCGGCGGCCCGCGCCCTCGACGGACTCGGCGAGCGCGTGTTCCTCACGACGGGCCGTTCCAGCGTTGCGGTGTTCGCCGGTCTGGACCGGCACTGGTTCCTCCTGCGGTCGGTCGAGCCGCCCGGGCCTGTGCTGCCCGCCCGGTCGGAGATCCTGCTGGAGCGGGGCCCGTTCACCGTCGAGGGGGAGACGGCGCTGATGCGCCGCCACCAGGTGGACGTCATCGTCACCAAGGACAGCGGCGGCACGCTGACGGCGGCGAAACTGGGCGCCGCGCGGGCCCTGGGCCTGCCGGTGGTGATGGTCGACCGGCCCCCGCTGCCGGCCGGCGCGGTCACCGCACCGGACTCCGGTGCGGCCCTGCGCTGGCTCGACGCCCACGGCGACGGAGCGGGCGGCCCGCCGGACCCACCAGGCCCGCCAGACCCACCAGGCCCTCCGGACCCACCAGGAACGCAGGACCCACCAGGAACGCCGGGCTCCGCGGACCCGCTGGCGTGGCCTGGCCGCTGAGCGGCGGCTGGTTCAGCTCTTGGCGTCCGACCACCGTTCGGAGACCGTGATGTCGGCGACGAACCGGACACCGCTGCCCGCGGCCCAGTAGCCGGCCGTCGCGTCCAGCGCACGGCGGGTCGTCACCACCACCTCGTCGGCCCGTTCCGTGGGCACGTGGAGCAGCAGCTCGTCGTGCAGGCAGAGCACGATCTCCCCGCCGAGCGGCACGAGCAGCTGGCGCACCGTCACCGCCCACGCCTTGAACAACTCGGCGGCCGCGCCCTGGACCACCGCGTTGCGGGCGAAACGGCCCCAGCTCGCGTTGACCCGTTCCGGATCGCGCGCGCCGTCCGCCTCGTCCGTGCCGTCAGGCCTGACGGGCAGCGGGATCCGGCGCCCGCCGAAGGTCCGCAGCGGGGGCCGTGTCACGCCCGCCGGCGCCGCGGGCTCCCGGCCGACGGCCTCGGCCGCGTCGAGGTAGGCGAGGGCCACGGGGTAGGTCCGCTGCATCTGGCGCAGTGCCTGGCCGGCGGCTCCGGACGTCTGCCCGTACATCGCGGCGAGGACGGCGACCTTCGCCGTGGGACGGTCGACCCGCAGGCGTGCCGCGACGGGTGCGTACAGGTCGTCCTGCGCGGTCGCCCGGGCCAGCTCGGGATCTCCGGAGACCACGGCGAGTACACGGGGCTCTATCTGGCCGAGATCCGCGCGCACGAACCGGTACCCGGGTTCGGCGATCACCGCCACCCGCAGGTCGCCGGGCAGGCTGTGCAGCCCGGCGTCGGCCGTCATCCGGCCCGCGGCGCCGTCGCTGCCCCGCCAGCCCCCGCGCAGCCGCCCGTCGGCGCCGACATGGTCGTCCAACCAGCCGAAGCCGTAGGTCGTGGCGATCCGCTCCGCGCGCCGCCAGGCCAGCAGCGGCTCGATCACCGGGTGGGCGCCGCGCAGCGCGGTGAGCCGCCACGACCGGGTGTCCGGCACGTCGATGCCGACCGCGGCCAGGCCGGCCCGGAGCGACAGCGGGCTGCGCAGGTCCACCGACGGGCCGAGATGGCGCAGGACGGGGGCGTCGCGGGCCTGCCTGGCCGTGACCCGTCCGGTCTCGTCACGCGGCCTCGGCCCGATGATGCCGGCGATGGTCCGCTCGGCGGTCGGGCGGTGCACCGGCAGGCCGCGCCGCGCCAGCTCGTGGGCGAGCAGCTCCGCGGCCGACTCGGCGCGCGCCGTCAGGACGGCCAGCGGCACACTGGTCGGGCGGGCCCGCGGGTCGGGCAGGGCCCGCAGCGCCCGCTCCTGGGCAGCCATGGCCGCCAGCGCCAGCTCGGCGAACCGCTCCGCCCGCGCCAGCCTCACGTCCACCCCGCCCGCCGCGGTTCCGCGCAGGGTCTCGTCGATCCACCCCGGGCGGAGCTGGCCGTCCGCCCCGACCGGGCCGTCCGCCGGGACGTCGTCCCCGACCCGTCCCGCGCCGACCGGGCCGCCCGCACCGGGCAGCTTCGGCGACTCGTCGATGGTCGCCAGCAGGTCGAGCTGGCCGTCGCTGCGGTGGCGCGGCGGCGACGGCGGGGGCGGGAGCCCGCGGACGGCGGCCCAGACCGCACCTGGGTCGTCCCGCCGGCCGCCGTGCAGGACGCGGTGGACGGCGGCCAGATCCCAGCACAGCGCGGGATCCGTGCCTCCGTCACCCGCCGGGCGGGGGCCCCGACCTGTGGAACCGGCATCGGCCCCGGAACGGTCGTCGCCGGTCCCTGTCAGCAGCGACCCGATGCCGCGCACCGCCCACCACACCCATCGGGGCGAGAGAGCCGCCTCCACCGCGCGGAGGACGGCGGCGGGGTCGGCGGAGTAGGCCCACGTCGTCCCCCCGTGCGCCAACGCGACCCCGGTGCGGCCCACGGGGACCACCGCCACCGGCGAGCCGCGGCCTGCGCCGGCCGCGGCAAGCGCCCGCGCCGCCGCGCCGCCGGCGTCCGCTGTCGCCTCGGCGCCGGCGGTCCGGGGACTGTGGGGGGCGTGGGGCGTGCTGGTCCCGGGCGCCCTGGGCCCGGGCGCCCTGGTCACGCGGTCATCCGGATGCGGACCACAGGACATCGTCGGCGGCGCGGGCCCGCAGGCCGTCGAGCAGCACCGTGGTGAGGTGGTCGTCCGCGCGCGCACCCGGGCGGCACAGCGCGACGTTGAGGATGCCGATGACCTCCGCGGACGGGATGTCGGAACGCAGCGTGCCCTCCCGCTGCGCCCGCTCGATGACGCGTGCCAGCAGCGCGTTGAAGTCGGTGACGAGCTCCTGTAGATGCGCGGGCGGCGGCAGGCCGGCGGTGAGGTCCTTGATGACCGCCAGTGGCAGGTCCGTGCACAGCGCCACCAGACGGAGCAGGGTCGCCCAGCCGTCCTCCGTCGGGTCCCGTTCGGGGGCGAGCAGGGTCCGCAGGGCTTCCGCCGCGACGTCGACCAGCAGGGCCTGCCGGTCGGGAAAATGCCGGTACAGCGTGCCGACGCCGAGCCCGGCGGCACGCGCGATCTCCTCCATGGACGCCGCCGAGCCACGCCGGGTCAGCAGGGCGCTCGCTGTGGTGACGATGAGCTCCCGGTTCCGCCGGGCGTCCGAGCGCACGGGCCCGACCTCCCCTCGGCACGATCTCCTCGGACCGATCTCTCGAACCGATCCCCGCGCCACCGCGGGACATCATGCTACGGTTTCGCCGACGCGGAAACGGAATCCGAGATTCACCTTGGGGGAACCGCTGAAGATCGGCCTCTATGTCAGTGGCACCGGCTCCAGCCCTGACGTACTCATCGACCAGGTACGCGCGGCGGCGGACGCCGGGCTCGACAGCGCGTACCTCAGCCAGCTGCTCTCCTGGGACGCCCTCACCGTCGCCGCGCTCAGCGCACGGGCGGTGCCGGGAATCGAGCTGGGCACGGCCATCGTGCAGACCTATCCACGGCACCCGCTCGCCCTCGCCGGCCAGGCACTCACCGTGCAGGCGGTGAGCCGGGCGCCGTTCACCCTCGGTATCGGCCCGAGCCACCCGCAGATCATCGAGGGCAACTTCGGTTACAGCTACGACCAGCCGGCCCGCCACATCCGCGAGTACCTGTCCGTCCTGCGGCCGCTGCTGCGCGGCGAGCCGGTCGACCACCGGGGGCAGGCGGTCACCGCCGCCGGGATGGTCGACGCCGCGGGGGTGCCGGCGCCGTCCGTCCTGCTCTCCGCACTCGGGCCGGTGATGCTGCGCACCGCTGGCGAGCTGGCCGACGGCACCGTCACCGTCTGGACCGGTCCCGAGCTGGTCGGCGACTACATCGCTCCCACGATCACCCGGGCCGCCGCGGCGGCCGGCCGGCCCGGACCGCGGGTCGTCGCGACCGTCGTGGCCAGCGTGACCGATGATCCCGACGGTGCCCGGCAGTGGGTCGCCGAGCAGCTCGGCTTCGCGGCCGGCTTCCCCGGCTACCAGGCCGTGCTGGAACGCCAGGGCCGCACCGGCGTCGCGGAGACCATCGTCGTCGGCGACGAGGACACGGTCGGCCAGGCGCTCGCCGCGTACGCCGCCGCCGGCACCACCGAGCTGGTCGTCGGCCCGATCGGTGACGCCCAGGCCCAGGCCCAGACGCTGGACCTGCTCGCCAGCCTCCGCGGGGACCTCGCGCCGACTCCGCCGGCATGAGCGTGGTGTAGTGGTGCGGTGGCAGCCGGTTGCGGAGTGTCATCCGGCGCCAGGGGCGGAGATCCGGGGGAGGGGCTTCCCGGCATCCGTCAAAGAAGGTCGTCGGGTCAGTCTCCGGAAAGCGCCCGGCGGGTGCGAGCACCGGCCGGTGGCGTCGCCATCCGCCTCGGGTGACCTGGTGTGCCCAGCCGGGCTGTTTGTTTTCTCGGAAGCACATCCGCCGGTTTCCTGACAGGGCGCATCAAGGGGCGGCGCGGGACCGAACTCGGTATGGTCGGCGAGATCGTCGATCCGCCGGAGCGGCCTTGCGCGCGGGCCGGCGAGTTCGTACCAGCCGGGCCGGGCACGGACGATCGAATGGGGTGTGTGATGCGTGACGCGGTGATCTGTGAACCGGTCCGTACCGCGGTCGGGCGTTTCGGCGGGGCACTGCGCCCGCTGAGCGCGCAGGCGCTCGGCGCGGCGGTGCTGCGGGGCCTCGTCGAACGGACCGGCCTGGGGCCGGCGGATCTCGACGACGTCGTGTTCGGCACCTGCTACCCGACGATGGACGCGCCGGCCCTCGGCCGCGTCGTCGCGCTGGACGCCGGCCTGGACATCAGCGTCCCCGGTCTGCAGCTCGACCGCCGCTGCGGGTCGGGCGTGCAGGCGGTGGCGCTGGCGGCGATGCAGGTGCAGACCGGGGTCAGCGACGTCGTGATCGCCGGCGGCGCGGAAAGCATGAGCAACGCGGCCTACTACTCCACCGGGATGCGCTGGGGCGCGGGCGGCGGGGACGTCACCCTGCACGACGCGCTCGCCCGCGGCCGCGTCACCGCCGGCGGCGAGAACCATCCGGTGCCCGGGGGAATGATCGAGACGGCGGAGAACCTGCGCCGTGAGTACGGCATCCCCCGCGCCGAGCAGGACGCGCTCGCACTGCGCTCGCACCAGCGGGCGGTGGCGGCGCAGGCCGCCGGCCGTTTCACCGACGAGATCATCCCGGTGCGGGTGCCGGGTCGCCGCGGCAGCGTGACGGTTGTGGACGTCGACGAGCATCCGCGGGCCGACACCACCGTCGAGTCGCTCGCGGCCCTGCGGCCGGTGATGGGCCGCACCGACCCGGAGGCGACGGTCACCGCCGGGAACTCCAGCGGGCAGAACGACGGCGCCTCGGCGTGTGTGGTGACGCACCCGGAGGCGGCCGAGCGGCTCGGCCTGCGCCCGCTGGCGCGCCTCGTGAGCTGGTCCGTGACGGGCGTCGAGCCGGGGCGGATGGGGATCGGGCCGGTCTCCGCCACCGCGCGGGCGCTGGAACGGGCGGGGCTGAAACTCGCCGACATCGACCTCATCGAGCTCAACGAGGCGTTCGCCGCGCAGGTACTGGCCTGCACCCGCGAATGGGGCTTCGGCGCCGCCGACTGGGAGCGGTGCAACGTGAACGGGTCCGGAATCTCGCTGGGCCACCCGGTCGCGGCGACCGGCGGCAGGATTCTCGCGACGCTGCTGCGTGAGATGCACCGCCGGGGCGTCCGCTACGGCCTGGAGACCCTGTGCATCGGCGGCGGGCAGGGCATCGCGGCGGTCTTCGAACGCGTCGACGGATAAGCCGCACGTCTCAATACAGGCCCGGTGCGGCCCTGGGTTCCCGGCATAGCGGCACCAGTGAAATCATCGTGGCTGACCTGGGTGACGTCGCTGCGTTCCCGATCGCTGGACGACCGTTCGGAGGGAGATATCCGTGGACCTGATGCGAGCCGCCCGCCTCCACATTCCCAGCCACACTCTCACGATCGAGGAGGTCCCCAGACCTGTTCCCGGGCCGTGGCAGGTGCTGGTGAAGGTCGAGGCGGCCGGCGTGTGCATGTCGGACGTCCACCTCATCGACGGCTCGCTGGGCCGGCCCCGGTACCTGCCCGACGACACGGTCACGATCGGCCACGAGGTCGCCGGCACCATCGCGGAACTCGGCCCGGACGTACCCGAGCTGGCCGTGGGCCAGCGGGTTGTCCTGCAGGCGGGTGAGGTCCGGGAGGGTGACATGCACACCCGCGGCATCGACTTCGACGGCGGCTGGGCCGAGTACGCCCTGGCCGGGGCGGAGTCGGTGTTCCCGTTGCCCGCCTCGATCCCGTTCGAGCAGGGGGCGATCATCCCGGATGCGGTGTCGACCCCGTGGGGCGCGATCGTGAACACGGCCGCGATCCGGCCGGGCGAGGCGGCGGGGGTGTGGGGCGTCGGCGGGCTGGGCGCGCACGCGGTCCAGGTACTGCGGGCGGTCTGCGCCTACCCGATCGTCGCCGTCGACCCCGTCCCCGCCGCCCGGGAACGGGCCCTGGAACTGGGCGCGGACCTCGCGCTCGACCCCCGGGACAACACGCTCAAGGACCGGATTCTCTTCCTCACCCGCGGCGCCGGCCTGAACACCGCCTTCGACTTCGCCGGGGTCCCCTCGGTGTACGACCAGGCGTTGGGCGTGCTCGCGCAGGAGGGCCGGCTGGTGGTCGTGGGCCTGTCCGGCCGCCCGCTGACCATCCGCAACAGCACGACCTTCGGCTACATGAAGCACCAGGTCCTGGGGCACTTCGGGTCCGGGCCGGAGGTCGTCGCCCGCCTGGTGGACCTGGTGGAGCACGGCCGGCTCGACTTCTCCCGGTCGATCACCGACGTCCTGCCGTTGGAGCAGGCCAGCGTCGCCGTCCAGCGGATGCACACCAAGGAGGGCGACCCGCTGCGCCTCATCCTGCGGCCCTGACGCGCGCCGGACCGGGCTCGATCGGCCGGGCCCCGGCCCCGGGTTCAGGGGCCGGGTTCAGGATTCGAGGCGGACGGCGAGCATCGCCACGTCGTCGTCGTTGTCCCCGGTGCGGCCCAGCGCGGCGAGCAGGAGGTCGCACAGCTCCTCAGGCGGCAGGTCCGGCGTGGCGCTGCGCCGCAGCAGCTCCAGGCCCTCGTCGATCGGGCGGACCCGGTCCTCGACCAGTCCGTCGGTGTACAGCAGCAGCGTGCTGCCCGGTTCCAGGACCAGTTGCGACTCCGGGTAGTGCGCCACCCCGGTGCTCAGTGGTGGCCCCGGCTCGACCGGCGGATACCACGGCTCCCCGCGCGGCGGCATGATCAGCGGCGGCAGGTGCCCGGCGGACGCCACCGTCAGCGACCCGTCCGCCGGGTCGAGGACGCCCACCGCCACCGTGGTGATGCTCCCCGCCTCGAGGCGGCTCATCGCCGCGTCGAGCTGGCCGAGGACCACGGCCGGAGCGAACCGCTCCCCGGCGTACGCCCGGGCGGCCGCGCGGATCTGGCCCATCGTCGCCGCGGCGTGCAGCCCGTGTCCCATGACGTCGCCGATGACCAGCGCGGCCCGTCCGCCGTCGAGGTGCAGGACGTCGTACCAGTCGCCGCCGACCAGCGCGCCGGCGCTGCCCGGCAGGTAGCGCCAGGCGACGGTGAGCCCGGCGACGTCGGGTGGCCGGCGCGGCAGCATGCTGCGCTGCAGCGTCACCGCGATGGCCCGCTCACGCTCGTACTGCAGCGCGTTGCCGAACGCGCCGCTCGCCCGCCGGACCAGTTCCTCGGCGAGGGCCTCGTCCCCGGCGTCCGCCCCGTACACCGGCCGGCCCGGCCCCGGCTCCCGGCCCGGACGGCCCTGCCCGGACCGACTCTCGGGTTCGGGCAGGGCCCGCCGACGGCCCAGGGCGACGACCGCGGCGGCGCGGCCGGCCACCAGCAGCGGGAAGGCGAACGTCCCGGTGTCCGGGTCGCGGACGGCGACTCCGTGCTGCGCCGCCGTGACGACCGGTGGTGGCGGACGCCCGGTCAGCGTGCGCAGCGCGTCGGTGCCTCCGGCGGTGGCAGCCGTCACGGCGGTGGCCTCGAGAAGCGATGGGGCGCCGGCACCGTCCATCGGGATCCGCCAGGCGGCCGCCGCGTCCGCGTACCGGGGCACGAGCAGCCCGAGGAGGCGGTCGAGGATCTGGCCCGAGTCGAGGGTGGACGCGAAAAGCTCGGCCGCGTTCGTCAGGAAGGCAGCGCGCTCGCGGGCCCGCCGCTCCGCGGCGAACAGCCGGGCCCGTTCCATCGCCAGCGCGGTCTGCGCGGCGATCGCCTCGACGAACGACCGCTCGTCCGGGTCGAACAGGTGTGGATGGTCGAACGAGAACCGCAGGGCGCCGAGCACCCGGTCGGTGACGACCAGCGGCAGGCAGCACATCGCCACCACCGACGGCTCGAACCGAGCCAGGTCGGGATAGCGCAGGTGGCACTCGGCCCGCGACTCCAGCCAGACCGGGCGGCCGCTGCGCAGCGCGTCCACGGCCGGCAGCTGGTCGTCCAGCCGCTCCGCCCGCAGCTGGGCCATGAGCTCGTCGCCGTACCCGACCGCCCCCGGGACCTGGACCTGCGCCGCTCCGCCGGTACCCGGCTCCACGGGCACCAGCAGGCCGCCGCCGACGGCCCCGAGCGCCGTCACACTCTCCGAGACGACCACCGCCGCCACCTGCTCCGGTGTCGTCGCGGTGGCCAGCGCCGCGGTCACCCGTTGCAGGCGCGCCGCGCGTTCGGTGGCCCGCCCGGCGAGGACCTCGGCGTCGAGGGTGTCCAGCAGATACTGCTCGAAGGTCGGTGTCGCCACCGGCGCGTCGCCCGTCTCCAGCGCCCGCAGCTGATCCACCAGCGAGCGGACGTACCAGCGGCGGAACGCGACATGCTGCGGCGGGGACTGCAGGGTCAGCAGCCGGGCCGCCCGGGCGTAGCTCTCGATCTCCTCCAGCGCCGTCAGATAGGCGTCGCCGGCCTCGGCGGAGGTGGTCGACAGCTCCAGATCCAGAGTGGTGCGGGGCGCGCCGCTGGCGGCCGCGGCGAGCGCCAGCCGCCGGATGGCCTCACGGGGCTCGGCGAACCTGGTCGTCACGATCCGCAGCAGGTCCGCCAGCCGCCCCGGCAGTGGACCGCTGGACCCGCTCCGCGCCCCGGACGTGGCGAGGGTGAACTCCCGCATCAGCCCGTCGACGTGGTTCTTCGCCGCGAGCAGCAGATCTGTCGGGACGTCCCCCAGCCTGATCGCGAGCCGCACCGGGCCGCCTGTGTCGGGTGATGCCGGGTCGTGTGGCGCCGCGTCGGGTACGCGCGGGGCAGCAGGCAGCTCACTGGCGGGAACCGCCGCACTGCTGGGGTCTGCCGCACTGGCGGGGTCTGCCGCGCTGGCGGGGACCGCCGCACTGGTGGCGGCCAGGGCTCCGTCGCCGGCCAGCTCCGCCCAGATGATCTTGCCGTTGCCTGTCTGGTCGACGCCCCACCGCCCCGCGAGCGCGGCGACGAGGCCGATGCCGCGGCCGGTCAGCCCCAGCCCACCGGCCGGCGGGCACACCGGTGGCGTCGCACTCCCGTCCGCGATCTCGATGCGGATGGCCTCGTCGCTGACCAGGAGCCGTGCCTCGACCGGCGGCTGGCCGTGCAGCCAGGCGTTCGCGGTCAGCTCACTGGCGATCAGGACGGCGTCCGGCCGCAGGTCGGCCCACCGGTCACCGCGCAGCGCCGCGCCCACCAGCCGACGCACCGCGGACGGCGCTGACGGCTGGCAGTCCAGCTCCCACTGGCCGGCCTGGACCCAGCCCTCACCAGGCGGGGGCCAGCCCAGAGGTGCTGCCGCAGCCAGGCCGTAGTCCACCGACCATGTATACCTGCCTTCGCCGGGAAGCACCTCCCGGGATACTTATGCCTGAACGCCGCGTTTCGGGCTGGTCGCAGGCTTCCGGTGTAGGGCGTCATCCTCCCGGTACGTCCCGCTTTCCGGGGTGGTGCCGCGACAGGTACCCGTCGATGCCGCCGTGCGGGAGGTGCGGCCGGCGCCGAACCGGGTGAAGGCCCGGGAGGTCTCGAGCCGCGGTGGGTAGGACTGCGCCGAGCAGGTGACCGGCCGATGCCCGCATCGGCCAGGAGGGGAGTGACGCCGGTGACCATCGATGCGACACCAGCTGCCCGGCCCGTCGTCGTGACGGGCCGCGAGACTGCCGGTGACCAGGCGGGCGGCGCCGGGATCACCCAGCCGCGCTGGACCCACATCGCGCTGCCGTCGGGTGACCTCGACGCCTCCATCGCCTTCTACACGTCCATGACGCCGCTGGTCGTGGTGGCGATGCGGGAGGACGCCGACGGGCGCAACGTCTGGCTGTCCAACCCCGGGCAGTGGGAGACGCCGTTCGTGCTGGTGCTGGCCTCGTTCAACGCCACCAGAGGCAGCCAGCAGGGCATCATGAAACCGTTCGCGCACATCGGCATCGAGCTGCCCACCCGCGCGGACGTCGACAGGGCCGCCGACCGGGCCCGGGCCGCCGGCTGCCTGCACTGGGAACCGCGGGACATGCCGGACCCGATCGGTTACATCTGCGCCGTCACCGACCCCGACGGCAACGTGATCGAGTTCAGCCACGACCAGCGGGTCTTCGCGACCGTCCGGGAGCTGTGGGGCCCGAAGTCGTGACGGCGGCAGCGGCGGGGGAGTGGTCCGCGCTCCCCGCGCCGGTCGCGGCCTACGCGGCGGCCCTGAACGCCGCCGACCCGGATGCGGTGGCGGCCTGCGTCACGGAGGACTTCCGCAACGAGCACGCCTCGCCCGCCGGCCAGGCCAGCGCCGGACGGACCGCCTACCGGGAACGGCTGCCGGGATTCCTGGCGGCCTTCCCGGGACTGCGCTACACCCCCGACGCGGCACCCGTGGCGTCCGGTGACCAGGTGGCCGTGCCCTACCTCATGACCGCCGCGCTTCCCGGCGGCCCGCTGCGCCTGCGCGGCCTGTGGCTGCTGACCCTGCGGGACGGCCTGATCGCGGCACGCCTCGACTACTGGGACAGCGGCGCTGTCCCGCCCTCGGCGGCCTGACCGGGCGCCGAGGCCGGTCAGGCCGCGGTGTCGGTGCGCGGACGAGGTTCGTGGATCCCCCGCAGCTCGGCGTCCACGATGACGATGAGCTCGACACGCATGCCGTCGGGATCGGTGAACCAGACGGCCTGGAACGCGCCCAGATCCTCCACCGTGCCGTCGCCGGCACCCCGTTCGACGAGACGGGCGCGCAGGGTGTCGAACGCCTCCGGTGACGCGGCCGTGAGGGCGACATGGTCGAGGTGACCTCGGTCGAACATCGCGGGCAGCGCGGCGCCGTGGGGATTTCCGACCACC
Source organism: Parafrankia sp. FMc2 (assembly GCF_041008525.1). Classification (NCBI taxonomy): domain Bacteria; kingdom Bacillati; phylum Actinomycetota; class Actinomycetes; order Frankiales; family Frankiaceae; genus Parafrankia; species Parafrankia sp. FMc2. The sequence goes on from NZ_JBFLUG010000004.1 coordinate 22,421, forward strand.
TCGGCGGGGTGCAGCCAGGAATGCGGGCCGGTCCGCAGAATCGCGTGCCGGAACGCCGGTGTCGTTTCGGTGAATACGACATCGAGGTCGAAGACCTCGCGATAGAAGTCGACGAAACGGTCGAGATTGTCGGTGAGGACGGCGACGTGGTTGACGCCGGCAAGCAGAGGCATGTCAGCTTCCTTCGGTCGTGGCCGGGTGGGGCGCCGGTTCGGAAGGTTCCCGCTCCGGGGACATCTGTTCGCCGGAGGCGACACCGCCGATAGCGTGGGGAACGGTCGGGCGGTCAGCGTGGGGCTGGGGCTGGGCGTCGGCTCGCGCCCGGGCGCCGGCGAGCAGGAGCTCGAGGGCGAGGGCCGCGGACTCGGCGGACTCCTCGCCGTCCATCTCCCAGAAGTCGCGCAGGTTCTGCCAGGTGGACGCGGTCGTGAGGAGCTGGGCGACGGCGGCGACGCGGCGGGTGTCGTCCGCGCCGAGGCCGGGTGCCTCCGCGCGGACGAGCGCGATGGCGGCGCTCCGGCGTTCCTCCCGGTTCGAGAGCCGGGCGAGCAGGCCTTCGGGGGCGAGCAGGAGTTCGCGGATGACCGGGGCGATCGTGTCGAACCCCGGAAAGGCCCGGCGGACGAGCGCGACGGCGCCGCGGCCGTCGGTCGGGAGCCGACCGTCGAACCCGATGCGTCGGTTGGCCCAGGCGAAGACAGCGGCGAGCAGCGCCTCCCGGGTCGCGAAGTGCCGGTAGACGGTGCGTTCGGGGACCCCGGCCTCCTTCGCCACCTTGGCGAAGGTGAGGTCCTCCCCGGCGGTGAGCAGGGCCGCCACGCCGTCGAGCACGCGTTCGCGGACGAGCTCGGAGCGGGCCTCCCGGAGCGACAACGTCATGGCAGTGATACTGCCGAAATGGCAGTGGTACTGTCAACATCTGTCGGGCGGGTGTCACCCGCCGCCTCGCGGTCCGAGCGATCACCTCGCGGCGGGCCCGGACGCGCCACCTCGGCTGCACGTGGGAACGCTGAGACCCGTGACCCTGTCATGGTCTGCCTAACGACCCGGGTGAGAACGCGTGTTCGCGCTCGCCCGCTGAGTACCCTGGCGATCGGGAAGTTCTACCGAATGTAGAACCTCTGTCGGTCGGCCAGCAGAAGTGTGTCGGTGGCCGGCTCGGCAGGCGGCGCGGAGGGCGTTTCTCCGGCACGGCGCCCCTGGGCAGGCGCCCGCGGACAGTGCGGAAGGGAATTCCGGTGAGCGGCAGGGTGAACTGGCTCGTCTGCAAGGTCGGCTGCATCGAGTGCGGCATCATCGAGGAGCCGGCACTCATGATCATTGGGATATACGCGGACGAGGAGCAGGCCGTGACGGCCGCCCGCGACGCCTCCCACACCATTGCGAAGCGGTGGGGGATGACCAACCCCGAAGAGCCGTACGCAGTGCGCGCCGCCGAGGTTCTCGGCACCCGGATGGGCGCCGGCTGGATGTGGACACCGGCCGACCACGAGCAGGTCTACGCTGTCCAGGTCCCGTTCTGAGCCGTTCGGATCTGAGTCGTTCGGAGATCTGCGTGGCGCAGGGCTGAAAACGGCACCGGGCCTCAAGCACGGTTCTCATCCGCTCCAGGTCTGCCGCATCCCGCGAATGTTTCTCCGGCCGCGACGCCAGCCCGCGAACGTCCAGTACAGCCTGCTCGACAGCCCGGGTGGCAACGCGAACGACTGCAGGAACCGGATCCGCCCGGAGGCGCCTGGACGATCACCGGGGGCCGGGGCGGATAATGTCCTGGGTTGTCCCGACCTCGGGGGGTGAGAACCTGCTTGCAGCCATCAGACGAGATCGTCCGCGTGGTGCTGGAACTGTTGGAGTCCGGCGGCTACGAGGGTGTGCGCCTGCGTGAGGTGGCGCTGCGGGCGCAGGTCTCCCTCACCACGGTCTACAAGACGTTCCCCACCCGCAACGAACTCATTGTCGCGGCGCTGGAACAGTGGCTTGCGGTCCACGCCGACCCGCGGCTTCGGCCCGCTCCGGCACCGGAGCCCCTGTACGACGGGCTCATGCGGATCTTCCGTCACGTCCTGGAACCGTGGACGCAGCACCCACCGCTGCTCGCGGCCTGGGTGCGGGCGCAGCGAGAACCGGGTGGTCACCGTCTCCTCGCCCAGGCGACCGCGGCGATCGAACCGGCGTCCCGGGTGCTGCTCGATGTCTGCGAACCGGTCTATGCCGACGACATCGCTGTCGTCCTGACGAATGCGGCGCACGGTCTCGTCTGGCAGTTCGCGAACGGCGCGATCGGAGCCGACGAGATTCTGCCCGGGCTGGAACGCACCGTGTTCCGGCTCACCGCCGACAACAGGCATCCCGCCCGGCGCGTCCGGAACACGACCACCCGCGGGCAGCTGCCGGCCTGAGTGCGGCCTGCGTCGACCTGTCGGACCGGCCTGGGGCCGGCCAGCCCCCACCTACGGGCCGGCGGTCGCCGGGAAGGCGGGCATTCTGACCAGGCATAGGTCGATCTGGCAGCTCTCGGGGGACCGTGGCTGAAACACCGGCGGGGCAGCCTGCGGGAGAGGCCCAGCCCCTGGCACCTGGCGAGGGCCCCACGGACCACGGGACCTGCGGAGTCCGCCGACGGTGCTCTCTGCCGTGGGCGTGCCGGCCCGTGCCGCGTAGCGTTCACAACCGGCCGGGTTCCTGGACGTCGGACCAGGCGCCGGACCGAGCCGTCCGGAGGGTGACGACCGAAGATGATCGTTGTGCTGATCGTGCTGTTCCCCTTCGCGCTGATGGTGATGATGCTGGGGATGCACGCGATCGAGGGCGCCTTCACCAGGTCGGCCGCGTTCGCCGAGCCGCCGAGGCTGACTCTCGCCACGCCGCCTCTCGCCACGCCGCCCGCCGGCTCCGTGGCCGCGGGCTTCGCGGCCGCCACGCCGCCGGCGGCGCACGGGCGGTCCGCCGCGCCCCGTCCGGCGGCGGTGCCCGACCCGACCGGCGCGCCCCGTCCGGCGGCAGCGCCGCTCCTGTCGATCGTGCCCCGTCAGACCCCGGCGCCCGGTTCTGCGGTGCCGTCCCGTCCGGCGGCTTCGTCCCGTCCGGCGGCTTCGTCTCCGCCGGCGGCGCCTCGCGTGACGGGGCCCCGTCTCTCGGTCGTGCCGGCGCATCCGTCCCGGTCCGTCACGCCGTCGACCGTGCCGACCGCCTAGCGTTCCTGCTCGGGCGGCACCGCGGAACCGGCACCGGCGGGTGCAGTGCCGGGTCCGGCTCGACACCCACGAGACGCTCACCGAGGCCGTCGCCCTGTACACGAAGGCGGGTTACGAGCCGGTGGACCTGTACAACGACAATCCGTTCGCGACGCGTTTCTTCGAGCGGGTGCTGCGCGACGTCCCGTAGGTCGGGGCGACGCGACGGCTGGCCGCGGCACGGCGCCGCCACCACGCGGGTCGGCTCCTGTACGTCTCCGGACAGGAGCGCGCCTGATGGTGCGTATGGGCGGTAGACACATGTCCGTGACTGTGCATCCCGATGACCGGCCGGCTCGCCCGGGAGAGGGGGCCAGGCCTCCGAGCGGGCCGCGGCCGAGCCCGCCGCCCCGACCAGCCCGGCCCGGCGAGCGGGCTGAGGGTGGCGAGCGGGCTGAGGGTGCCCCGCCGGAGGGTCTCCTGTTCCGGCTGGTCCGGGGGCCGGTGTTGCTGGTCGCGCTCGTGGTGGTCGTGCCCCTGCGGTTGCTCTGGGAACTGGTCGTGATGACCGTGCGGGCGCTCCGGATGCTGCTGTGGAACTGGCTGGCCCGGCCGCTCCTGCTCGGGCTGAAGCGCCTGGTGTGGGACTGGTTCCTGGCGCCTCTGTGGCGCCTGCTGTGGCGGTGGGTGTTGTGGCCCCTGCTGACTGCCGCCCGGGTCCTGCTCCACCTCCTGGTCGTGGTGCCCGTGCGGTTCCTGGTCACCTACCTGCTGGTCGTGCCAGCGCGATGGTTGTGGCAGCAGGTGCTGAGGCCGGTACTGCGGGCACTGCTGGCCGCCGCCCGGTTCGTCCTGCGGCTGGCGGGGCAGGTGCTGTGGGTGCTGGTGGTGTGCCCGCTCCGCTGGGTCTGGCGGGTGGTGGCGGTGCCGGTGGGCCGCGCCGTTGCCGTGGCGGTCCGGTTCGCTCTGCGGGTCGCGGCCGCGATCTGCCGGGGCGTGGGCATCGTGCTGCGGATCGTGCTGGTCCGGCCGGTTGTCGTGGTGTGGCGGGCGGTGGTCGTGCCCGTGGCCCGGGCTGTCGCTGTGGTCTGGGACGTGGTCGTTGTCGCCCCGGCCCGCTGGGTGCGCCGCACGTTCTGGCTGCCGGTCGCGCGGGCGACCCGCGAGGTGACCAGGGCGCTGTTCGGTCGACCAGCCCGGCGTCAGTGACCGGATCACGCGCCGACGGAACCGGGCGAGGTCCGGCGAACGCCTGATCCGCGGCTGCTGCCGGCGGGCCGAGGGCGGTGTTAGCGTCACGTTTTGTGCGGCCGCTGCCACGCGAGTGCCGCCGGACCCGCAGACCCCGGACCCGGGAGTGCCCAAGGTGACCCGCAGGGACGATGCCATCCGCAGGGACGATGCCACCCGCAGCCCGGAGGCCCGGGCCGACGAACTCCTGCGCAGGATGACCGTCGAGGAGAAGGCGCAGCAGGTCACCGGCGTCATGCCCATCGCCCTGTTCGGTCGGGCCGGCCTGCTCCGCGACCAGGCGGAGCGGCTGCTGGGCACCGGCATCGGTCACATCGCCCCGCTGGGCATGCTCAGTCATCCGACTCCCGCGCGGCTGGCGGCCTCGGTGAACGAGATCCAGCGGTTTCTCGTCACGCACACCCGGCTCGGCATCCCGGCGCTGTTCCATGTGGAGGCGCTGAACGGGGTCGTCTCACCGGGGTTCACCGGGTTCCCGACCGCGATCGGCCTGGCCGCGACCTGGAACCCGGCCGGGGTGGAGGAGATGGCGGGCGTCCTGCGCCGCCAGACGCGGGCGATCGGGCACCGCCATGTCCTGTCCCCGGTGCTGGACGTCGCCCGCGACGCCCGGTGGGGCCGGGTGCACGAGACCTACGGTGAGGACCCGTACCTCGTGTCGGCGATGGGGGTCGCCTTCGTCCGCGGCCTGCAGGGGCCGGACCCGCGCGACGGGGTGATCGCGACCGGCAAGCACTTCCTCGGCTACGGGCTGACCGAGGGCGGGCAGAACATGGCGCGCACGACCGCCGGCCCGCGGGAGCTGTACGAGGTGTACGCCCGCCCGTTCGAGGCCGCGATCCGGCTCGCCGGCCTGGGCGGGGTGATGAACTCCTACAGCAGTGTGGACGGGGTGCCGGTGGGCGCGAGCCCGGCCGTGCTCACCACCCTGCTCCGGGACAGGCTCGGTTTCACCGGCACTGTCGTCTCCGACTACGACACCGTCCGCCACCTGCACACCCGCCTGGAGGTCGCCCGCGACGCCGAGGAGGCCGGCCGCCTCGCGCTCGCCGCGGGCATCGACGTCGAGCTGCCGACCCCCTACGGGTACGGCCCGGCCCTCGCGGCGGCGGTGCGGCGCGGCACCGTCCCCGAGGACCAGCTGGACCGGGCCGCGCGGCGGGTGCTGCGGGACAAGTTCGCGCTCGGCCTGTTCGACCAGCCCTACGTGGACGAGGACCCGGCCACCCTCGGCCGCGTCGCCGGCGAGGGGTCGGAGCTGTCGCTGGCGCTGGCCCGCCAGTCGGTCACCCTGCTCACGAACGACGGGACGCTCCCGCTGGACCGGGCGGCCCTGCGGCGGATCGCGGTCGTCGGCCCACACGCCGACGGAGTCGCTGTCGCGTTCCCGCCCTACACCTACCCGGGCGCGCTGGAGATGCTCCGTGCCCGCATCACCGGCGAGCGGGCCGCCATCCCCGGTACCGAGCACCTGACCGCCGACCTGCCCGCGGAGGCGATCGAGCTGCTCGGCGACGAGCTGATGGCCGCCTTCGCCAGCCCGATCGACGAGTACGTCCGGGAGGGCTACGGCGCCGTCTCGCTGGTCGACGCCGTCCGGCGGGCCGCCCCCGGTGTCGAGGTGAGCACCGCGCCCGGCTGCGGCGTGCTGGCCGAGGAACCGGCGGACGTCCCCGCTGCCGTCGCCGCCGCCCGTGACGCCGACCTGGTCATCCTGGCCCTGGGTGGCCGGGCCGGCTGGTTCACTCCGCGGATCACCGAGGGCGAGGGCTGCGACACCGCGGACATCGACCTGCCCGCCCACCAGGTGGATCTCGCCCGCGCCGTCGCCGCCACCGGGACGCCGTGCGTCGGCGTCGTCCACACCGGGCGGCCGATGGCGCTGACGGCGCTGGTCGACCGCCTGCCGACCCTGCTGTGCGCCTACTACGGCGGGCCGCACGCCGCCACGGCGCTCGCCGAGGTGCTGTTCGGCGAGGTCAACCCGGCCGGGCGCCTGCCTGTCTCGATCCCGCGCCACTCCGGGCAGGTGCCGGTCCACTCCGGGCAGCCGACGGGCACCGGCTACCGGCGCACCGACCTGGACATGCACCAGGGTTACCAGGACCTGCCCTCGACCCCGCTGTTCCCGTTCGGCCACGGACTCAGCTACACGGACTTCACCTATGGTGATCTTGCCGTCACCCCGGACCTGGTGGACGCCGGCACCGGCGCCGTCACCGTGGAGGTGACCGTGCGCAACAGCGGGGCGCGCGCCGGGGACGAGGTCGTCCAGCTCTATCTCTCCGACCAGGCCACCGGAGTCAGCCGGCCGGCGCGGGAGCTCGTCGGCTTCACCCGCCTCACCCTCGCCGCCGGCACCGCCGCCGCGGTGCGGTTCACGGTGCCGATGAGCCAGCTGGGCTACATCGGCCTGACCGGTGAGTTCGTCCTCGAGCCCGGCCCCGTCCAGGTACACGTCGGCAGTTCCTCCGCGGACATCCGGCTGACCGGCACCTTCGAGATCGCCGGTGACACCGTCGTCCTCGACGGCCGGCGCACCTACCTCTCGGAGGTCACCGTCGTCCAGCACTGAGCGTCGGGCGCGCAGCGCTGTGTCCGTGCGTTTCCGGTGCGGCGCTGCGGGCGATCGATACGCTGCTGTCGCGTCAGATCGACGACGGCACGGGGGCGGGGGATCATGGACGCGGGGATCGTCGCTGCCCTGATCTCCTCCGTGCTGAGTGCCGTCGTCGCGGTCGCCGCGACGGTGTGGACACACCGGCAGGGCGTCGAGATGGAACGCCTTCGCCACGACCTCGAACGGTCCGAGCGGGACAACGAGAAGCGGTCCGCCGCGAAGACCGAGCTCGACCGCTACCGGGAACCGCTGCTCGTCGCCGCGTTCGATCTCGGTTCCCGCATCCACGCCATCCGCAAGAAGGAGTTCCTCGCCTATCTGACGTCCACGGAGCGCCGGAGCCGGCTCGCCCTGCTGGGCACGCTGTTCTGCGTCGCCCGCTACTTCGGGACACTGGAGATCGTGTACTCGCGCCTGGCGTTGCTGCGCTTCGAGAGCGCAGACGACACCCGGGTCGTCGCCGCACTGCTCGCGGACATCGGCGGGGCGTTCAGCAGCGACCAGTACGACCGGATCGACACCTACCACTCCTCTCGCTTCATGCTGTGGCGGGAGGAACAACGGGCCATCGGCGAACTCATACGCGGCGGGCCCGGCAGCACCGCGACCGAGTGCCTGGGGTTCGCCTACTTCCACGACACCTACGACAAGGTCTTCGCCGAGTGGTTCGACGCGTTCGCCGCGGCGCTGGAGTCACCCACCGCCGCGGCCAGCGCCCGGCTCGCCCGGCTGCAGACGCTGCTCGCGCTGCTCGTCGGCCTCCTCGACGAGGAGGGCGCGTTCACCCTCACCGTCGGGGGCGAGCGCCTCGCCCCCGACTGGGTCACCCCGGCAGGCCTGGCCTGACCCGTCCGAGCGGTCGGGGCGCCTGCCGCCCGGGCAGCTGACGGACGAGCGGATGTCCGCCCGTCAGGGCTCGCGGCGGGTCGGCCGGCGCCTCCTGATCACGAAGGTGGCGGCGATGATCGCGAAGGCGGCGATGCCCGCGCCGATCACCGCGATGATCCAGCCGTGCCCGCCGCCGCTGTCGTCCGGCGCGGGGCGGATCACCTCTGGGGCGGTGCTCGTCGCGGACGTGACAGCAGCCGTCGGTGCCGACGTCGGTGCCGACGTCGATGTCTGCGTGGGCGTGGGGGTGGGCGGCGGTGCGGGGGCGGCCACGGTGAAGGAGAACTCGCCGTTCATCGCATGGCCGTCCCCGGCGATCACCCGCCAGACGACCTGGTAGCCGCCGCCCGCGAGCCCGGTGACGGGCACCGTCAGCGTGGTGTCGGCAGCAGACGGTGCGCCGACCGTGACGGGCGCGCCCGCACCGCCCGTCACGGTGACGGTGGAGCCGTCGGCGCGGACGAGCCCGCTGAAGGTGAGCGAGAGCTGCCCGGGCACCGTGTCCAGCGTCGCGCCGGCAGCCGGATCGGAGGCGGTGAGCGCCGTATGGGCCCAGGCGGGCGAACCCAGGGCGGTGACCGTCAGTGCGGCCAGCGCGACGACCAGTGTCGCTGCGGACCGGATCGCGCGTGATCGTCTGTGCACGGCTCGGATGTTACGGCGCGCACCGCTCCGCCGACCGCAGAGCCGGCCTCCCGCCCCGCGCGGGTCTGCCCACACGTCCGCCTGCATCGGCGTGGTCGGCTGCATCAGCGTGGCGGCCGGCCGGGGGCAGAAGAATCCGGTGCGCCGCCGCGGCCAATTCCGTCATCTCGCGTGGAACGGAGCGGTATTACTTCCTGGATGCTGCCTTGACGCGCGGCCGGCGACACACCTAATCTGTGTTATCCGAATGTCATCATATCGTCAACGGGAGTTGCCGTGGGCAGGCTGATCTGTATGGTGAGCGGGGCGATCTGTTTATCGGGCGGCCGGGGCGCGGGAATCCGCGCGAGTATGCGTCCCGGTTTTGTCGATGATCGGGCTGTGTTCTCCGTGTGGGCCGGGGTCGCCCGGTGACTGCGCCGGCGCCCGGTGCCGCGTCGGTCGCGGTGACCGCCCCGACGCTTTTTCCGCTCGGCGGTCCCTTCGGGGCGGCTGAGGCGCGTGCCCTGGTCGACGCGGTGGCCGGTGCCGGTTTCGGTGCCGTGCAGCTGACCGGCGCCCATGTCGACGGCGCCGCCGCGGATGGGATGGCCCGCGAGGAGTTCCTCGACCTGCACCGGGCCCGCGGGCTGGAGGTCGTGACCGTCGAGGTGCTGATGGGCTGGGCGACGGCCGACCAGGAGGCGATCGCCGCCGAGGCCGTGCCGCTCCTCGACCTGGCCCGGCACGCCGGCTGCGACAAGGTCGTGGCGATCACGATCGACAGGTCGGGGGCGTCGGCGGCCGAGGTGGCGCAGCGGCTCGGGTACCTGTGCGATCTCGCGGCCGAGCGCGGCCTGCAGATCAGCTACGAGTTCATACCCTGGTCGGTGGTGCCGACCCTGGCGGATGCGCTGCGCCTGCTCGACGCGGTCGACCGGCCCAATCTCGGGCTGGTGCTGGACACCTGGCACCTGTTCCGCCAGCCGGGCGGCCTGGATGAGGCGGTGCTGCGGGCGGTGCCCGCCGACCGGGTGCACGTGGTGCAGCTGTGCGACGCTCCCGCCCGGCCCGCCGACGACCCGGTGGTGGAGACGACGACCGGCCGGCTGCTGCCCGGGGAGGGCGACATCGACATCCCGGCCGTGCTCGATGTGCTCGCCACCGCCGGTGCCACGCCGGTTCTCGCGGCCGAGGTGTATTCCGCTCCGCTCGCGGAACTCGGGCCGGCGGAAATGGCACGGCGAGTTTACGCGGCGACCGGCAAGGTCCTCGGAACTCGTTTTTCCGCGCGGGCGTGAGTAGATAGGAGGGCGCCGTTCGCCCGGCTGGCGGAAGGTGCACACCTGCCAGCCGGGAAACGACGTCACCGGTGCTCGCGCGGTCCGCGGAAAAGCCGGTCGGCGGAAAAGCCGGTCCGCGGAAAAGCCCATCGCCGCGGGCGGCCGTGTATTCCGAGAGAAATCGGTACCGCGGCGGTTATCCGCCGTCGCCCACGGTCAACACCATCGTCACGAACGGCCGCCATCGCCCGCGGTGCGTCAGCCGCGGTGCGTCAGCTCTACCGGGTCGTGGTGACCCCGCCGAAACCGCTCATGATCTCCTTCCAGGTCGTGTCGACCATGCCGCGCGCCGATCCTCCGCGGGTGCGGTGGTCGAGCGGGTCGCGTCCGGTCGCCTCCCGGGCCAGCTCCGACACCCGGGTGTACCGCTCGGCGTCCACCCCGGTGCTGACGCCGATCGCGTCGGTGAACGCGAGGATGTCCTCGGTCGGCAGGTTCCCGAGGACGTCCGGCTCGCCGGGGAACCACAGGTCGCCGCCGATGCCGCAGAACGCCGACTCCAACCAGTCGACACCGGTCTGCAGCGCGGCGAGGGCGTTCGCGAGCGCGAACCCGTTGCGGGCATGCAGGTGCAGCCCGAGCTCCAGGCCGGGGAAACGCTGCCGGGCCGCGGCCAGCGCCTCGGCGACCTGCACCGGGTTGGACATGCCGACGGTGTCACCGAAGTAGACCCCGGTCGCGCCGGCGTCGACGGCACGCCCGATGATCTCCATCCGCGCGGTGGGGTCGGTCGGCCCCACACACGGCGCGAAGAACGCCATCGCGATCCCGACGACGAGCGTGGCACCCTCGCGCCGGGCGGCCGCCCCGATCGCGGGCAGCTCGGCGAGGACCTCCTCGACGCCGCGGCCCTGGTTGAGCCGGCTGACATCCTCGTCGCAGCAGGTCAGCGCGACCAGGTGGTCGAGACCGCAGCCGGCGGCGCGCAGCGCCCCCTTCAGGTTCGGGACGAGCGCCCGGTAGCGGACGCCGTCGACCCGGGGCACCGCGGCCAGGACGGCTTCGGCGTCCGCGAGCTGCGGGAGGACCTTCGGGTGCGCGAACGAGGCGACCTCGATCTCGCGCACCCCGGCCTCGATCAGCCGGTGGACGAGATCGACCTTCACCTCGGTCGGGATGGTCTGCTCCACCGACTGCAGGCCGTCCCGCAGTCCGACCTCGACCAGCGTCACGCTGTCCTGCAGGGTGAGCGCGGCCGCCGGCGCCGGCCCGCCCTCCGCCGGTGTGTCCGGCGCGTCCGGTGTGCCCGGCGTCATCGGACGACACCCCGCTCACGCAGGTCGGCGATGTCGGCGTCGCTGAAGCCGAGCTCGTCCAGCAGGTCGTTGGTGGCGTCGCCGAGTGGCGGGCCGGCCCAGCGCACCCGCGCCGGGGTGCGGCCGAACCGCGGGACGACGGTCTGCATCGGCAGCTCCGAGCCCTTGACGTCCACCGCGACGATGGACTGCCGGGCGGCGAAGTGCGGGTCGTCGAGCATCTCGGGGGCGCGGTAGACCATCCCGCAGGGGACGGCGTGCTCCTCGCAGCTGCGCTCCACCTCGTGGTGGGTCAGCGTGCTGGTCCAGGCGGCGATGCGCTGATCGAGCTCCTCCTGCCGGTCGCCGCGGGCACCGTGGGTGGCGTAGCGGGGATCGTCCGCCAGCTGCGGGGCGCCCATGGCGGCGGCGAGCCGGCGGAAGACGGTGTCCTGGTTCGCGGCGATCAGCACCTCGGCGCCGTCCGAGGTCGGGTAGACGTTGGACGGCGCGACGCCGGGAAGAACCGATCCGGTGCGCTCCCGGACGTGCCCGAAGGCGGCGAAGTCGGCGACCAGTGACTCGCTCATCGCGAGGACGGCCTCGTACAGCGCGCAGTCGACGACCTGCCCGCGCCCGCTGACGCCACGCTCGACGAGCGCGGAGACCGCGCCGAGCGCGCCGAGGGTGCCGGCCAGGCTGTCACCGATCGACAGGCCGGCGCGGCTCGGCGGGCGGTCCGCCTCGCCGATGAGGGCCCGCAGCCCGCCCATCGCCTCGCCGATGGAGCCGTAGCCGGCCCGGGCGGCGTACGGGCCGGTCTGGCCGAAGCCGGTGACCCGCACCATGATCAGGCCGGGGTTGATGGCGGAGAGCTCCGGGTAGCCCAGGCCCCACCGTTCCATCGTGCCGGGGCGGAAGTTCTCCACCAGGATGTCGGCGGTGGCCGCGAGCCGGCGGACCAGCGCCTGGCCCTCGGCGCTGCGCAGGTCGCAGCCGAGCGAGCGCTTGTTCCGGGCCAGCACCGACCAGTGGACGGGGTCCCTCGTCCCGTCGGTGTGCCCCCAGCGCCGCATCGGGTCGCCGGCCGACGGATCCTCGATCTTGATGACCTCGGCGCCGTAGTCGCCGAGGAGCTGGCCGCAGAACGGGCCGGCGATGAGCTGGCCGAGTTCCAGCACCCGAATGCCGGCGAGTGGGCCCTCACCGGGCCGGCGGCGTGCGGCCGGCGCGCTCGTCGTCCCGGGTTCGTCCACCATCTCCGGTCTCCTCGATCCTCGGTGTGCCTACAGAAGCTGCTGGGAGATCGCCTTCGCGCAGTCCACCAGAGTCGGCGCGTGCCGGGCGGCCGACTCCAGGGAGAGCCGGAAGGTGGGCGCGCCGATCGCCAGCGCCCCGACAAGGGTCCCGTGCGCGTCGGTGACCGGCGCGGCCATCGAGCTGAGCCCGCGTTCGCGTTCCTCCGGGGCGTATGCCCAGCCGCGGCTCCGGGTCTCCCGCAGGTCGTCCTCCAGCCGCTCGCGGCTGACGATCGTGTTCGTGGTGTACGCGGTGAGGCCGGCGTCGAGGGCGGCCCGCAGCGCCTCGGGGTCGTAGGCCATGAAGACCTTTCCCGCGCCGCCGGCGTTGAGCGGCTGGATCTGGCCGACCCGGCCCTGGTAGATGATCGACTGCTCGGAGTGGCTGATCAGCACGGCGACCCGCGACCCGCCCTGGCGCACGTAGACGATGCTCGACTCGCCGGTGCGGTCGCGCAGTTCGGTGACGACCGGCTTCGCCGCCTCGATCAGGTCGGAGCCGGCGGTCGCCGCCGCCGACCAGGCCATCACCCGCAGCCCGATCGAGTAGAAGTCACCTGTCCGCGCCAGCAGGTTCTCCTGGACGAGTGACCGCAGGATCCGGGCGACCGTCGTCGCCGGCAGGTCGGTGGCGGCCCGGACGTCCGATGCCCGCAGCCGCGGCTGCCCCCGGGAGAAGCAGTCGAGGATCAGCGCCTGGCGGTGGAGTACCTGCACCGCGTCTGCGTCACGGGCTGCCCCGCGTTCCGGCTCGTCGTCCTGGTCGTTGGTTCGCAATCGGTGTGCTGCCCTCAGGTTCAGTGGTGGAGGAGGAGTGAGCCGAATCCCTCGCGCCGGTCCGGCAGACCGGCCCGGCGCAGCGCGTGCCAGTACGTCGCGGTGTTCACCGCGATGACCGGCAGCCCGAGCCAGCGCTCGGCCTCGTCGGCGAGCCGGGCCATCGAGAGGTTCGCGCCGAACTGGATGATGGCCCGCGGCCGGTCCCGCGCCAGGTCGGTGAGGGCGGTGCGGACGTCCGCCTCGGGGATGTGGGAGATCTGCAGCGGGGTGGGTGCCCGCAGGTGGATCGCCCGCCGGTAGTCGTAGCCGAGCTCCTCCACGAACCCGCGCAGGTGCCCGTCGGCGTCCGGCATGTACGGGGTGACCAGGGAGACCTCGCCGCCGTCGACGCCCAGTGCCGCCAGCGCGGCGGGCAGGGCATCCGCCGCGTGGATGAGGGTCAGCGGGCCGAACTTCTCGGCGAGGCGCTTCTCGATCGCCCGCGCGGCGGAGATCCCGCCCTGGTAGACGGCCTCGATCGAGACACCCATGAGGACACAGTCCGGAGCGCAGGACAGCACCCGCCCGACGGCGTCGTCCAGCGCGCCGTCGATGGCGCGCACGAGTTCCTGGAACCCGGAGTCCCCGTCGATCGGCTTCTCCGGGATGTGGATGCGCGCCACGTGGTTCGTCACCCCGTACGGCCGCATCGCGTCGTACTCGGGCTGGACCACCGTGTTGACCGACGGCGTCACCACGCCGAACTTGGCGCGGTATCCCAGTGGGTCACCGGGCATGGTCTCGTCTCCTCAGGCCTGGTAGCGGGTGGGAGGCAGCGGTGATCGACCGGGCGGCGAGGTCACCGTCCCAGACGGCGTCGAACACCCGGCGCGGGGCGACGCAGTCGCCGACGGCCACCGCGTGCTGCCCGGCGGCGCGGAGCTCGCGCAGCAGGCCGTCCTCGGCGATCTGCCCGGTCACCAGCACCACCGCGTCGACGGGTTCGCGCACCTCCTCCTCGCCGGTGTAGACGTCCGCGAGACGCACCCTGTCCTCGTCGATGGCGACGAGCTCGAAGCCGGCGGTGAGCCGGACCCCGGCCCGGCGCAGCCGCCCGGTGACGCTTGGCAGGTCGTGGCTGTCGGCCAGCCCGATGCCGACGTGGGGGAGCCGGGTGACGATCTCGACGGTGCGGCCGGCGGCCAGGTACTCGGCGGTGGCGAGGGCCCGGCGGTCCCCGATGTCGTCGAGGACGAGCACCGACGCCGGCAGGGTCACCTGGTCGCCGAGGACCTCCCTGACCGTGTAGACGTTCCACTGGCCGGTGCCCGGGACAGGCGCCGACCCGGGCGCCCACCGGGACGGCCGCAGCGCCGTCCACCCGTCGCGGCGCGGGACGGACCCGGTCGCCACGATGCAGGTGTCGTAGTGGCCGGCGAGCTCCGCGGCGCTCACCTCGTGGCCCAGCCGCAGGGTGACGTCATGGTGCCGCAGCTGCTCGGTCATCCAGTCGGTGATGCCGAGCCACTCCCGGTACGGCTCGGCGGCGCTGAGCCAGCGCACCTGGCCACCGGTTTCCGCCGCCTGCTCGAACAGCGTCACCCGGTGGCCCAGCTCGGCCGCTGTCAGCGCCGCCCGCAGCCCCGCCGGCCCCGCCCCGACGACCGCGACGGTGGCCGCGGGCGTGGTGGTGGCGGTGGCCGCGGCCACCACGGTCCCGGCCTCCCGGCCGACGTCCGGGTTGTGGATGCAGGCGAGTGAGGTGCGGGCGATCGAGGCGATGCAGTGGTTCGCGCCCACACACGGCCGGATGTCGTTGGGACGCCCCGCCGCCGCCTTCGCCACCCACTGCGAGTCGGCGATCAGCTGCCGGGCCATCCCGACGAAATCCGCCTGGCCGCGCTGGAGCACGGCCTCGGCCAGGTCGGGGGTGGTGATGCGCCCGACGGCGATGACGGGCAGCCCGCCGGCGGCCGCCCTGATCCGTTCGGTCGCCGGGAGCTCGTAACCCGCCGGCGCGGGGGCGGCACCGTAGATGAGCATCCGGTCGAGGTAGGTGCCCTGCGAGACGGAGAGGTAGTCCACCTTGCCGGTGGCGACGATCCGCCGGGTGATCTCCACCCAGTCAGCGGGGCGCAGCGCGGCCTCGAAGTCACCGTCGTCGCCGTTGATCCGGATCCCGACGACCAGGTGTGGCGGCACGACGGCGCGTACCCGTTCGATGATGCGCTCGACCAGCCGGAACCGGTTCTGCGCGCTGCCGCCGTAGTCGTCGGTGCGGTGGTTGGTGGCGGGGGAGAGGAACTGCCCCAGCAGGTAGCCGTGCGCCAGCCCGTGGATCTCCACCCCGTCGAGGCCGCCCTCGACGGCGAGCCGCGCCGACTGCTCGTACCCGTCGACGAGCTCGTCGATCTCCGCGGCGGTCACCTCGTGCGGGATCTCCCGGTACACCGCGCACGGGACCGGGCTCGGCGCCCACACCGGCAGCCGGCTCACCACACTGTCCGTCTCCCGGCCGCGGTGCCACAGCTGGGCGAACAGCAGGGTGCCGTGCGGCTGCACGGCCGCAGCGACCTTGCGGTAGCTCTCCACGACCGCCGGGTCGTAGGCGAGCACGACACCGGTGCGGGGCTGGCTCGTCGGATGGACCGACGTCGCCTCCATCGTGATGACCGCGACCCCGTTCGCCGCCCGCTCTCCGTAGTAGGCGGCGTGCGCGTCGGAGTAGGTGTGGTCGGTGGTGAACTCGGTCGCGTGGGCCGTCATCCAGACCCGGTTGCGGGTGGTGCGCGGACCGAGCCGTCCGGGGGTGAACAGCGCTGGGTAGGTCGTCATCCCGCCTGGCCTACTGGATCGGCTCGTCGCCGAGGAGGGTCGTCCGGTGCATGACGCGCGGCTTCGAGCGGTCGAACTCGCAGGCCCGGTGGACGAGGCCGCGGTTGTCCCAGATCACCATGTCGCCCACCGTCCAGGTGTGGCGCAGTACCCGGTCGGGCGTGGTGGTGCGCTGCTCCAGCTCGTCGAGCAGCTGCCGGCCGTCGGTGGCCTCCAGCCCCACCACGTGGGACGTCGTCGACCCGATCACGAGCGAGCGACGGCCGGAGCGCTGCCCCCAGACCAGCGGGTGCGTCCGTTCCGGCCGGGACGCCCACTCCGCCAGCTGCTCCGGTGTCGGGTCCGGGTAGCTGTGGCGCTGCACGGCCTCGAAGGTGTGCACCACCCGCAGCTTCGCGAAGCGCTCCTTCTCCGCGGCGGAGAGGGCCTCGTACGCGTTGTAGGTGCTGGCGAACTCCGTCTCGCCGCCCTCGGCGGCGACCACGTGGGCGCTGAGCACCCCGGCCTTCGGCGGGGGCACGGCGTCGAGGCAGCCGTCGAGGTGCCAGCGGTCGTTGCTGCGGAAGTACTCGGCGTTCGGGTTCGCCGGGTCGAAGCTGATCTCGGTGACCTCGGGGATCCGGTACTTGGCGGACTTCGCCAGGCTGCCCAGCTTCCGGCAGAACTCCACCTGGCTCTCGTCGTCAGCGTGTAACTCGCGGAAAAGTAGCACGCCGTACTCCTCCAGCGCGGCTGTGCAGGCCCCCGGCAGATCGTCGTCGGCGCGCAGGCGCTCGACGTCGACACCGAGGATCTCCACTCCGACGTGCTCGCTCAGTCTCTCCACGGCGATCACGGCCATCCGTCGTTCCTCCTCCTGCCGGTGCCCCGCCCGGGAGCCACCGACCCGCTGGTCCTGCTGGTGCTTTCCTCGCGTTCGCGTTGACCCACCGCGGCGCTCGGATCGTGGTTCGATTGTGCTACTGATCGGCCGTCAGATCCGGCGTCCGGCCGGTACCTCGTTGTGCCTGCGCGGCCAGCGGAACATCGCGTTCGACGCGTGCTGACCACCGTTGATCAGCAGGGTCACGCCGGAGACCCAGCCGGCCTCCGCCGAGCACAGGTAGAGCGCCGCGGCGGAGACGTCGTCGACGTGGCCCACCCGGTTGATCGGGTAGAACGACGCCAGATCGATCTGGTCCTCCTCGGAGACCAGCCGGTCGGCGACGAGCGGGGTGTCGATGAGGCCGGGCGCGATCGCGTTCACCCGGATCCCGTGCGTGCCGAACTCCATGCCCAGCGTCGAGGTCAGATGATTGATGGCCGACTTCGCCGACCCGTAGAGCACGGCGCCGGGTGTCGGGAACAGGCCGCCGGTCGAGGTGATGTTGAGAATGGCGCCGGGAATGCCCAGGCGCACCATCGACTCCGCGGCCCTGATCGAGGTGAACAGCGCCGACTTCACATGCAGCTGGTAGACGTGGTCGACGTCGTCGTCGGTGAGATCGAAGGTGGAGCGCTCGAGCCGCCCGGTGTCACCGGCCGAGTTCACGAGGACGTCGATCCGCCCCATCACGTCGAGCGCGCGGGTGACCAGGTCCTGCGGGGCGCCGCGGGCGGTCAGGTCGACGGGCAGCGCCCACGCCTCCCGGCCCAGCTCCTTGATCTCCCGGACGGTGTCGTCGAGCTGCCCGGGGCTGCGGGCGGCGACGGCGATGTCAGCCCCGGCCTTCGCGTAGGCCAGTGCGATCGCCCGGCCGATGCCGCGGCCACCCCCGGTTATCAGGGCTCTGCGGCCAGCATAGGAGAACATGATCGACCTCCGTACGTGGTAGCGATCCGGCCGGGGCTCCGCGAGCGTCTCCTGGCCGGCCGACATGACCGTATCGTGGTTACTGGACCCGCAATACGGCTTCGACGAAAAATCATTGCTCGGGCAACCCGCACCGGATCGCCATCCACTGAGACGCTCCGGCCGCCTTTGTGTGGATATCGGAGGCAAGGTTCCACCCCGTCACCACCTACGCTGGACGCGTGACGGCACCGACGACGGCTGACCCCGCCGCCTCCGCGACCGGCCCCGGTACGGCGGGCACGCCGCGGCCGGGCGGGGGCGGGCCTGGGCGGCGGCGTCTCCCGGACCGCGTCGCCGCCCTCCGGTCCCGCGGCGCCGCTGGCGCCGCCGACGGCTCTGGCGGCTCCGGGCAGGCCGCGGCCGGTCCCGGCCCGGCCGCCGGCAGCGACCGGGCCGACGAGGTGCTGAGGGACCGGCTCTGTCCGCCGATGCCGACCGATCGGGTGCTCGGCTGGGCAGCGGCCCTCGCCGTCACCGTCGTCGCCGGCCTGCTGCGGTTCTGGCAGCTGACCGAGCCGAAGGGCATCTACTTCGACGAGGTCTACTACACCAAGGACGCCTGGGGCCTGATGACCGCGGGCTACGAGGTGGACAGCAACACCTGCTCCGGGCCTGCCTTCGTCGTGCACCCACCGCTGGGCAAGTGGTTCATCGCCGCGTCCGAGAAGGTCTTCGGCTACATCGACTGCGCCGGGGTGCCGCACGGCAGTCCCGAGCTCGGATGGCGGTTCGCCTCCGCGTTCTTCGGCACCCTCGCCGTGCTGGTGCTCACCCGGCTCGCGCGGCGGATGTTCCGGTCCACCCTGCTCGGCTGCGTCGCCGGCCTGCTGCTCGCGCTGGACGGGCTCGCCTTCGTCCAGAGCCGGATCGGCATCCTCGACATCTTCCTGATGACGGGCCTCGTCCTGGCACTGGCCTGCCTCGTGCTCGACCGCGACCACGGCCGCGCCCGCCTCGCCGCCCGTCTCGCGGCCGACGGCGCCGCGCCCGACGAGCGTGCGGCGCGGTACGGGCCCCGGCTCGGGTGGCGGCCGTGGCGGATCGCCGCCGGGCTGTGCCTGGGCGCGTCCATGGGGGTGAAATGGAGCGCGCTCTACACCCTGGTCGGGTTCGCCGCGCTCGCCCTGGCCTGGGACATCGGCGCCCGGCGCACCGCCGGCGCCGCCATGCCGGGGCGCGGGGCGCTGCGCCGCGACGCCCCCGCCTGGGTGGGCTGCTACGTCCTGCTGCCGATCGTCACGTTCCTGGCCACCTGGACGGGCTGGTTCGCCACCGACGGCGGGTGGCGCCGGCACGAGCACGGCGACGGGTTCGTCGCCGCCTGGCGTGGCTGGTGGTCCTACCAGCAGGCGATCCTGAACTTTCACGAGCACCTGTCCTCCCCGCACGTCGCCCAGTCGATGCCGATGAGCTGGCTGGTGATGGGGCGTCCGGTGGCCTACGACTACGAGGGCGTTCCGTTCGGCCAGCAGGGCTGCCAGGCCGCGGAGGGCTGCGCCCGCGAGGTGCTGGCGCTCGGTAACCCGGCGGTCTGGTGGGTCGGGTCCGCCGCCATGGCGGCGATGATCGCGCTGTGGGTCAGCCGGCGCGACTGGCGCGCCGCCCTGGTGCTCGTCGGCTTCGGCTCGTCGTTCCTGCCCTGGCTGGCGTTCCCGGACCGCACGATGTTCTTCTTCTACGCGCTGCCGCTGCTGCCGTTCCTGATCCTCGGGATCACGATGTCGGCCGGCCTGGTTCTCGGCCCCCGCACCGCGTCCGACACGCGCCGCCTGGCGGGGGCGGTGGCCGTCGGCAGCTACCTCATCGTGGCCATCCTGCTGTTCGCCTACTTCTACCCGCTGCTGGCCTGGCAGGTGATTCCGCTGAACGACTGGCGGGACCGCATGTGGTTCCCCAGCTGGATCGTCGCCTGACCGATTCGCTCTGGTCGAGCGGCCGCCCTCCCGGGGCGGCGCCGCAGACCGGGAATCAGGCGATCGCGGGCATGATCTCCTCGGCCACCCACTGGGTGTAATCGTAGTATTCCTGGATGTCGTTGACGGCGGGAATGGGTACCGAGCTCATGGTGACGCCGAGTTCGGAGAACCAGCCCAGCCGGTCAATGATCTCCTGCCTGGTCATGCCCGGCCGGGCCCGCGGATCCGTCTGGACGCTGTGGCCCTCACCGACCCGGGAGGTGGCGAACCCGTAGTACACCTCGGAGAGCCGGCCGTTGTAGTCCGGCTGCGAGCGGATGAAGTCCAGCCGCGCCGGAATGTCCTCGGGCTTCGTGAGGAACGGCCACCACCCCGACGCGTAACGGGCGGTGCGCCGCAGGACGGGGTCGGCGTCGCCGCCGAACCACACCGGCGGGTGCGGGCGCTGCACCGGCTTCGGCTCGAAGGCGACGTCCCGGAAGGAGACGTAACGGCCCTCGAAGGCGGGTTTCTCCGCCGTCCACAGCTCGATGATCGCCTGGACGTACTCCTCCGCGATGGCGCCGCGTTCCCGGAACGGGACACCGAGGATCTCGAACTCCTCGGCCAGCCACCCGACACCGAAGGTGACGGTGACCCGCCCGCTGGACAACCAGTCCGTCGTTGCCAGCGACTTCGCCGTCACCACGGGATTCTGTAACGGCAGGATCGCGATGCAGGAGTTGACCCGGATCCGCTCGGTGGCACCCGCCAGGTAGGCCATCCCGGAGTAGGCGTGGAAGTAGTGCGGGCCGGACAGCTCGACGTGGCTTTCCGGAATGACGTGGTGCTCCGGCAGGCTGATCATCGCGTAGTCGAGCTGTTCCGCCCAGCGGGCCAGGCGGGTCTGGTCCGCGCCGGTCACCTGGGCCTCCCACGGCTGGCAGGTGGCCTTCAGCCGCAGCATGTGCGGCATCGAGAATCCGAGTCTCACGTTCGTCCGCTCCCGTCGCTCAGGTGAGCAGTAGCTTCTTCTGGACCTTGCCCATCGGGTTGCGCGGCAGGGACGTCGCGAAGCGGATCTCCCGCGGGCGCTTGTGTGGCGCCAGCGTCGACGCGACGTGATCGATCAGGTCAGCGGCCTCGACAGTGTCACGGGTGACGACGACCGCCACGATCCGCTGGCCCAGGTCGTCGTCGGGAACGCCGATGACTGCGGCCTCGGCGACCGCGGGATGGGCGAGAAGTGCGTTCTCGATCTCCCCGGCGCCGATCTTGTAACCGCCCGACTTGATGAGGTCGGTGCTCTGCCGGCCGACGATGCGCAGCTGCCCGTCCGGTTCGAACACCCCGAGGTCACCGGTGGCGAACCAGCCGTCCGGCGCGAGCGCCGCCGCTGTCGCCACCGGATTGCCCAGGTAGCCGGTGAACACGTTCGGACCGCGCACCTCCACCGGGCCGAACTCCTCCGCCCCGGTGACGCGGACCTCGACGCCGCGCAGCGGGGCACCGACAACGCCCGGCCGGCGGTCGCCGTCGGCCCGCGCGGCGGTGTTGATGAGGGTCTCCGTCAGGCCGTAACGTTCCGCGACCCGCTGGCCGGCCTGGGCCACGAACCGGTCGAACACCGGGACCGGCAGTGCCGCCGAGCCCGAGACGAGCAGGCGGGCCGACGCGAAAGCCGCCGGCTCCGGCACCCGGGACCACATGGTGGGCACCGCGAAGTACAGCGTCCCGCCGGGCACCGGCGCGAAGCGTGCCACGTGCCGCAGCGCGGAGCCGATCCGCAGCGGGCCCAGCGTGCCCAGCACGAGCCCGTGCACGTGGAAGAGCGGCAGGGCGTGCCCGAGCACGTCGTCCGGTGACCAGGCCCAGGCGTCCGCGAGCGCGTCGATGTTCGCGGCGATCGCCCGCCGGGGGATGACCGCGCCCTTCGGCGGCCCGGTCGTCCCCGAGGTGTAGATGACAAGCGCGGGCGCTTCGGCGCCAGCCCCGCCAGCCCCGGCCGCCCCGGGGGGCAGCGCTGAGCGGGCGGTCAGGTCGACCTCGTCGAGGACCAGGTCGGGTGCGCTGTCCTTCAGGACGTAGGCCCGCTCCGTCTCGCCCGCCTGCGGATTGATCGTGACCACGGTGACGCCGGCCTCCACCGCGCCCGCGATGGCGACGACCGTCTCCAGGGTGGGGGTGGCGACCACGGCCACCCGGCGCACGCCCCGCAGCCGCGCGGCGACGGCGCCGACGGCACCCGCAAGATCGTCTCCCTCCAGAGCGACGTCCGACACCTGGACCCTGGCCTTGCCTCGGCGCAACGCAGTCAGCACCCGCCCATTCTCCGGCCCCGGCGCGCCTCAGGTCGACGGAACCGGCAGGGCCGGGAGGAACTGGCAGGGCCGGGAGGAACTGGCAGGGCCGGGAGCAGGACCGCGGCCCGGGGGTCCGGCAACGGCCGGACAACGCCGCCTCCACTGGCCTAACCTGCCCTGGTGTCCCGTCATCCGCACGCGACCGGCCCTTCCCGCTAGAGACGACCGACGGAGAGGGAACGAATGTATCCGGGGGTACACGCCGAGCGCTTTCCTGACAAGGCTGCCGTGGTCGTGGCGGAAACGGGGGAGCGGCTGACCTACCGCGAACTCGAGGACCGTTCCGCGCGGCTGGCCCGGTATCTGTACGACGCCGGTTTCCGCCGCGGCGACCACATCGCCCTGCTGACCGACAACTCCCCGCGCGCGTTCGAGGTGTACTGGGCCGCGATGCGCTCCGGGCTTTACCTGACCGCCGTCAACAGTCATCTCTCGGCGGCCGAGGCCAGCTACATCGTGAACGACTGCGACGCGGGTGCCCTGGTCGTCTCGGGCGTGCTGCGTGACATCGCCGAGAAGGTCGTTCCGGACACGCCCGCGGTGCGGGTCCGGCTGGTGTTCGGCGGGGCGGCCGAGAACCATGACGACTACGATGCCGCGCTCCGCTCCGTCTCGCCGGAGCCGCTTCCGGTGCAGCCCCGCGGGGCGGACATGCTGTATTCCTCCGGCACGACCGGCCGGCCGAAGGGAATCCGCAAGGCACTGCCGGAGCGGGAGGTCCACGAGCCCGGTGACCTGTACGTCGGGCTGCTCACGCCGATGTACGGATTCGATGCCGACACCGTCTACCTCTCGCCCGCGCCGATCTATCATGCGGCGCCGCTGCGGTACACCGGCGTCGTCCTCGCCCTGGGCGGCACGGTCGTCCTGATGCGCCGTTTCGACGCGCGGGCGGCGCTGGCCGCGATCGCGCGGTACCGGGTGACACACAGCCAGTGGGTGCCGACCATGTTCGTGCGCATGCTGAAACTGCCGGCCGCGGACCGGGAACTGCACGACCTGTCGAGTCACCGGGTGGCCATCCACGCGGCCGCGCCGTGCCCCGTCGAGGTGAAGCAGGCGATGATCGACTGGTGGGGGCCGATTCTCTACGAGTACTACGCCGCCACCGAGGCCATCGGGACCACGTTCATCACCAGTCCGGAATGGCTGCGCCGGCCCGGATCCGTCGGCCGGGCCAGGCTGGGCATTCTGCACATCTGCGGGGATGACGGAGCCCCGGTGCCGACGGGCGAGACCGGGACCGTCTACTTCGAGCGGGACGACCCGCTGTTCGAGTACCACAACGACCCGGAGAAGACGGCCGGGTCCCGGCACCCGGACCACCCGACCTGGATCACGGTCGGCGATGTGGGGCACACCGACGCCGACGGCTATCTCTATCTCACCGACCGCAAGGTGTTCATCATCATCTCCGGCGGGGTGAACATCTATCCGCAGGAGATCGAGAACAGCCTGGTGCTGCATCCGAAGGTGTTCGACGTCGCCGTGGTCGGGATGCCGGACGAGGAGATGGGCGAGTCGGTGCTGGCGCTGGTGCAGCCGGCGCCCGGTGTGCCACCCGGGCCCGCGCTCGCCGCCGAGCTGGCGGAGTTCCTGCGCGGGCGGATCGCGTCCTACAAGATCCCGCGCAGGTTCGACTTCGTGGCCGATCTACCCAGGACCCCGACCGGCAAGATGGCGAAGAAGGCGCTGCAGTCCTCGCGGATCGCCACCCCGCCGGGGGAGGGCGGCGGCTGACCGTCCCCTTGGTGTGCCAGGTACGCCACCTCGGCGTGCACCGCTCGTTCCGGCCCGGACTCCGAACGTAGCGTCGAACCGTACGAGACCCGTACGGGGAGATGACTCGGTACCCGCAGGATCGGGAGGTCCACGTTGAGTGGCATCGCAGCCAGGCACCGAGTGCTGATCATTGGGGGCGGCACGGCCGGGGTGAGCGTCGCGGCCCGGTTGCGTCGCGCCGGGCTGGCGGACGTGGCGCTGGTCGAACCGTCCAGCACGCACTACTACCAGCCCCTGTGGACGCTGGTCGGCGGTGGCCGGGCGCCGGTGGAGCGCACCGCACGGCCTGAGCAGGACGTGCTGCCCCGTGGCGTCCGCTGGTACCCCGAGGGGGCGGTCGAGATCGACCCGGACGCCCGGATCGTCCGGCTTGCCAGCGGCGTGCGGTTGGCGTACCAGACGCTGGTCGTGGCGCCCGGGTTGCAGCTGTGCTGGGATGCCGTCCCCGGTCTGGAACAGACCCTCGGCCGCGAGGGGGTGTCCAGCAACTACAGCTACGAGTTCGCCCCGGCGACCTGGAACTTCATCCGCAACCTGCGGTCGGGCACCGCCGTGTTCACGATGCCGTCGACGCCGGTGAAGTGCGGCGGTGCACCTCTGAAGATCGCCTTCCTGGCCGCTGACTACTGGCGCCGCACCGGGGTGGCCCGCGACATCCGGGTCGTGCTCGCCTTCGGCGCCTCCGCGCTGTTCCGGGTCGCCGAGTACCTGCCGGCGCTCGAGGCGGCGGTCGATCGGTACGGCCTGGAGCTGCGGCTGTCCACCGAGCTCACCGAGATCCGCCCCGGGCGGCGGCAGGCCGTCCTGCGTGATCTCGCCACCGGTGGCACCGCCGACCTGGACTATGACCTCATGCATGTCACCCCGCCGCAGCGGGCTCCGGACTGGATCCGGACCGGTCCGCTGGCGGGCCCCGACGATCCCGGCGGGTACGTCACCGTCGACCCGCACACCCTGCGCCACACCCGGTATCCGGACGTCTTCGCGCTCGGCGACGTGGCGAACCTGCCGACCTCCAAGACCGGGGCCGCGATCCGCAAGCAGGCGCCGGTGGTCGCCGCGAACCTGCAGGCCGTCCTCGCGGGGCAGGAGCCGGCGGCCCGCTACGACGGCTACACGTCCTGCCCGATCGTCACCGCCCGAGACCGGATGGTGCTCGCCGAGTTCGACTACTCGATGCGGCCGGCCCCGACCCTCCCCCTGATCGACACCACCCGGGCCCGGCGGGACATGTACCTGCTGAAGCGCTACGGGTTGCCCGCGCTCTACTGGAACCTGATGCTGCGCGGCCTGGCCTGAGACAGGAGAACCCGCCTTGGCGCGGTCAGTGACGGACGAGGCCGTTCCACCCGCGGTGGACGCCGAGGCGCTACGCGAGCTGTCCCGGGCCCGGGCCGCGACGATGGTGTGCTTCTTCGTCCTGGCACTGCTGTTCGCGTCCTGGGCCCCGCGGATCCCCCAGGTGAAGGAGGAGCTGGGTCTCTCCGACGGCGAGCTGGGCCTCGCCCTGCTCGGCGGCCCTGCCGGTGCACTCGCCACCATCTCGATCGCCGGGTTCCTGGTCGGTCGGCTCGGCAGCCGCGCCATGGTCAGGGTGACGCTCGTCGGCTACGCCGCGGCGGCCCTCGGGCTGGTCGTGGTGTCCGGCGTGCCGTCGCTGTTCGCGGTGCTCGCGCTCTGGAGCGCGCTGGCCTGCGCGCTGGACGTCGCGAGCAACGCCCAGGCTGCCATCGTCGAGGACCGGTTCGGCCGCCGGATCATGATGACGGTGCACGCGGCCTGGACGGGTGGCGCCCTCGCGGGCGCGGTGCTGGGGGCCGGGGCCGCGGCCCTCGACCTCTCCCTGGGTCTGCAGTTCCTGGTGCTGGGAGCCGCCGCGACCGCCGGTGCGCTGCCTGTCACCGGCTGGATGCTCGGCGGTGATCGGCCGACCCGGCCGATCCGGCCGGCGAGCGTGGCCCTTCCCGCTGACCCGGCCCTTCCCGCTGACCCGGCTCTTCCAGGTACCCACGCCCTTCCGGTCGACCCTGCTCCTCCGGCTGACGCGGCCCGCGCACCGGGGCCGGCGGGCCGGCCCCGGGCTTCGCCGCGCCGGCTCCGGCGCGGACGGAGCCGGAGGCGCCTGCCCTCGTTGCGCTGGGCGGTGCCGCTTCTCCCGCTGACGATGATCACCTTTGCGAGCTACCTGGGCGAGGGCATCGCGGCCGACTGGAGCGCGGTGTACCTGACCGACGTCACCGGCGCGTCGCCGGGTCTGGCCGGCGTGGGTCTGGTGGCCTACATGACGTGCATGCTCGGCGTGCGGCTGATGGGGGACCGCCTGGTGGAGACCCACGGTGTGCGGCGCACGATCCGCCCGCTCGCGTTCGCCTCCGCGGTCGTGTTCGCCCTCGCCCTCGCCGCCGCCGACACGCCGTCGGGCACCGTGCTGGGGATCGCCGGTTTCGCCGTGCTCGGCGCCGGGCTGGCCTGCGTCGTGCCGGCGGCGTTCTCCGCCGCGGGCCAGCGGGCGGTGCGCGCCGGCGCGCCCGCCGGGCCGGCGATCGCGCTGGTCAGCTCGGTCGGCTACGCCGGCTGGCTGGCCGGGCCACCGCTGATCGGCGGCCTGGCCGAACTGGTCGGCCTGCACACCACCATGTGGACGGTGGTCGGCCTGGCCTGCGCGATCGCCGCGCTCACCGGCGTTCTCGCCGGCTTCGCGCCGATCGGGTCAGGTCCGGATCCCCCAGACCCGCCTGCCTGACCGGGCCGGCCGTCGGGTCACCGGGCCTGCGACGCCGGCGTCGGCTGTCCTCTCCGGTCGTCAAGATAGTCATCGGTGTTGACGTGCGCCCCTTCGCAAAAATGATCTTTGGGGGCCGGTCTTCACCCGCCCGTGCGGCCCGGGGCCCGGGCCGCACGGGCAAGCTGGCGGCCGAGGAAGGCGAGCTGGGCCGGGATCGCCGCGCTCCAGTAGGCAGGGGTGTGGCCGCCGGGGCCGAAGTTCCGCTCCTGCGCCTGCAGGGCGTCCGCCGCCTCGCGGGAGACGCTGGAGAACGGGTCCGCATCGCCGCAGTCGATGCGGTAGGCGACGCCCGGCACCGGCGGCGTCCCCAGGATCGCGTGCTCGGTGAAGTCGGCGGAGGAGTCGAAGGCGCCGGGTGCGCTGGCCCGGTAGGAGTGCCACATCGCGGGGCTGCTCGCGGCGACGGCCACCACCAGACCGGGATGGCGGCGCGCGAGGAGGAGCGCGCCGTAGCCGCCCATCGACCAGCCCGCTGCCGCGATCCGGTCGGTGCGCAGCCCCTGCGCGGCGAGCCGGGGGAGTACCTCGCCAATGATCATGACCTCGGGGTTGTCCCCCGAGGCACGGCGGTGCCAGTAGGTCTCCCCGCCGTCGAGGGTGACCAGTGCGAACGGTGCCGTGCCGGTCGCCAGCGCGGCCGTCAGATGCGCGTCGAGCCCCAGCAGGCCGACCGCCCGGTCGGCGTTGTCGCCGCGCCCGTGCAGCACCAGGCAGACCGGCAGCTCGCCCGCGCCCGCGGGGGTGGGGGCGACCACGACCATGTCGACGGGGCGGCCTCGTGCCGTGCTTGCGAACGTCGTCCGCCGCACCGCGACGGGCCCGACGGTGGGCGAGGTCGCCACCTGGCCGGACGGAGGCGGATCACCGGCGGGCGGCGGGGTGCCGCCGCCTGCCGTGCCGGCACCGCCGGCGGGAGGGGAACCGCTCGGCGGCGGGCTGTCCGTTCCGCATCCCGCGGCGAGACCGCCCGCCGCGGCCGCGATGAGAAGCGCCCGTCTGCTCGCTGGCATGGTACGGATGCTCTCATCGCGGGCAGACCGGCCGCCGCGCCCGGGCCCCGGCGCCCGGCGCCCGGCGCGGGCACCGGGCACCGGGCACCCGGGGCGGCGCAGCCCCGGCACCCGGATCCTGCGGCCGGTTATCTGGGCAGTGGGAGCGACGTCAGATGTACATGCCGCCGTTCACACCGATGATCTGGCCGGTGACGTAACCACCGGCCTCCGAGCAGAGGTAGGAACAGGCGCCGGCGATGTCCGCCGGTGTTCCCGCCCGGCCGAGCGGGACCATGGCCGCGATCACGTCGATGCCGGGGACACCGCCCTCGGCCTCGCCGCGACGGGCCATCGGGGTGTCGACGAGCGTCGGCGGAATCGTGTTCACCGTGATGCCGTGGACGGCGAGCTCCCGTGCGAGCGACTTCGTGAGACCGATGACCCCGCCCTTGGAGGCGGCGTAGTGGGCCATGTTCGGCGCGCCGGACTGGGCGCTGGACGAGGAGATGGTGACGATCCGCCCCCACCTCGCCTCGATCATGCCGGGAACGGCGGCCTGGACGCAGCTGAACGTCCCGGTGAGGTTCACGGCGAGCATGTGGTCCCACGCCTGCGGGGTCAGGTCGAGGAGCGGGACGAACGACTCGATGCCCGCGCTGGTCACCAGGATCTCGGTCGGCCCGAGCGCGGTGTGCACCTGCTCGAAGGCGGCCTGCACCGCCTCGCGGTCACCGACGTCCACCGCCACCGCGAGTGTCCTCGCGCCGACGGCGGCGAGACGCTCCGCCGCCGCGCCGGCCGCGTCACCGTCGCGGTCGAGTAGCGCGACGTGGTACCCGTCGGCGACGAACTGCTCGGCCACGCCGAGGCCGATGCCGGACGCTGCGCCGGTGACGACGGCGACCCGGCTCATCGGCCGCTGCCCTCGACCGGGGTGAACTCCAGGTGCAGCTCGGTGAGACCCCGCAGGAGCCACGTCGGCTCGTAGTTGAAGCGGCGGTCGCCGGGCGGCCCGTGGTGCTTCTCGGCGAGCTGGATGTCGCGGGTGCGGTCCAGGATGCGCTCGAGGCTGATCCGGCCCTCGACCCGGGCGAGCGGACCACCGGGGCAGGAGTGCACCCCGCGCCCGAAGGCGACGTGCTGGCGCAGGTTCTGCCGGTCGATGCGGAACTCCGCCGGGCATTCGAAGTGCCGCGGATCGCGGTTGGCCGCTCCGTTGAGCAACATCACCGGGGTTCCGGCGGTCACCTCGACACCACCGATCGTGGTCGTCCGCCGAGCGAGCCGGAAGTCCGTCTTGACCGGGCTCTCGAGCCGGAGCGTCTCCTCGATCAGGTCGGGGATGAGCTCCCGGTGCGCCCGCAGCTCGTCCTGGACCTCCGGGTTCTCGGCGAGGTACTTCAGGACGCCGCCGAGCAGTCGGGCGGTGGTCTCCTGCCCCGCGGCGAACAGGAACGTGGCGGCCCGGACGACGGCGACGACGTCCGGCGTGCTGCCGTCGGGGTACACCGCCGACGCCATCTGGGTCAGCACATCGTTGCGCGGGGTCTCGCGCCGGTTCTCGATGTACCGGGTGAACCACTCGTCCAGCCATCCGAGCGCGTTCATCTCGCCGTCGCCGTCACCGCCGGATCCGATCATGCCCGGGCTGGTGCTGAGACCGAAGCCCTGCCGGAACCGCTCGTGATCGGATTCCGGCACCCCGAGGATGTCGGCCACCGCGAGCATGGAGAACGGCTGGGCGAAGGCACGGATGAACTCGCAGTGGCCGTCGGCGAGGAACTCGTCCAGCTGCCGGTCCGCAAGTCCCCAGATGAACGCCTCGTTCTCCTGGAGCCGTTTCGGCGTCAGCATGCGCATCACGAGCGCCCGCTCGTTGGTGTGCATCGGCGGGTCCATCGTGACCATGTGCTCGTTCATCGGCAGCTGGTCGCGATAGGTGTCGATGACCTCGCTGACGTCGTCACCCTCCAGCGGTACGGGAAACGCCGCGAACGGGCCCACCACCGAGTTGCACGACGAGAACGTCTCCACGTCGCGATACACTTCGGTGACCTCGGCGTAGCCGGATACCGCCACCACTCCGAGATGCGGCAACGGTAGCACCGGGCACGCCGAACGCAGTGTGTCGAAATAGGGGTACGGGTTCTCGACGAGCGATTCGTCGTTGAAGAAATCGATCGTCTTCCAGTCGGTCAACCCGCTCTCCTCCGGGGCAGTCGAATGCACGGCAGAGAACTTTTAGGCGGGTGCCCAAACCGTGTTGGGCACCTGTCTAGCACATCTCCGACATCGCGGGCAACCATGATTCCCGGGTTCAGGGGCCCGCGGTGTTCCCGGCGCCGTTCCGGGATTCGCCACCGTCCTCGGACAGGAGCGCGGTGAGCAGCTCCCTCAGCTGGTCCAGGCCGTCCGGGCCGAGGTGCCGCGACCACTCGCCCTCGAGCGTGAGTGCGGTGCGGCGCATCGCGCGCAGGGCGGTCATGCCGTGCGGGGTCAGGCGCACCAGGCGCGCCCGGCCGTCGTCCGGATCGGCGACCCGCTCGACGTAGCCACCCCGCTCCAGGACGGTGACGGCCTGCGCGACGGCCTGCCTGGTCACACCGAGCCCGTCGGCGAGCTCGGAGACCCGCCGCCCGCCGCCCAGCAGCGGCACGAGCAGCTGGGCGTGGCCGGGGCGCAGGTCGGTGAGGCCGGCGGCGGCGAAGCCCTCGGCCACCCGGGCGGCCTGCCTGCGGGCGACCATCTGCAGCAGCGCCGGCGTCGTCGGTGCCGCGAACGGGCGGTACATCTGCGTCACCGACCCATCGTCCCATTGCAGATAGGCAAGGACCTTGCCTATTCTGGCCGGTATGTCGACCTCGATCGGTTCCCCGCGGCCACGGCCGCGGGTGGTGCTGGGCTCCACCCTGCTCATGGCCGTCGTCCTCGCCCTGCTCCTGGCGTCCTGCGAGCCCGGGCAGCGGCGATCCGGTCCGTTGCAGCAGGGGCAGGCCGGCGAGCCGCGGCCCACCCCGTCCTCCGCGGGCTCGGTGGCGGCCATCCCGGCGGGCCGGTCGAGCCAGACGCTCACGGTCGGCGGAGTGGAACGCACGGTGAACCTGTACCGCCCGGTCGGGCTGGTCGAGCCCGCCCCCCTCGTGGTCATGCTGCACGGCGGGTACGGCAACGGCATCCAGGCCGAGACCAGCTACCACTGGGACCGGGTCGCCGACAGCGGCCGCTTCCTCGTCGCCTTCCCCGACGGGACCAACCACTCCTGGAACGCCGGCGGCCAGTGCTGTGGCCCGGCCGCGGCCTCCGGCGTCGACGACGTCGCGTTCCTCAGCGAGATGGTCACGGCGCTGCGCGGCCAGATCGCGGTCGACCCGCGGCGCGTGTTCGTCGCCGGCATCTCCAACGGCGGCGCGATGGCGTACCGGATGGCGTGCGAGACCGACCTCTTCGCCGGCGTCGGCGCGGTGTCGACGACCATGCTGGTCGACTGCCCGGACCCGGCACAGGCCTCCGTCCTGCACATCCACGGCGTGCAGGACACGGCGATCCGCTACGACGGCGCTCCGGGAGAGCCCTACAGCCGGCGCAACGCCGGTATCGACGGCCCGCCCGTTCCCGAGGTGCACGCCGCCTGGCGAAGCCACGACGACTGCTCCGCGCCCCAGGTGACGGTCGCGGGCGTGCTCACCACCTCGGCCGCACGCTGCCCCGCAGGGCGCGCCGTCGAGCTGATCACCATCGACGGCGCCGGGCACCAGTGGCCCGGCGGCGACCCGAACACCCTCGCGCAGCGTCTCGGCGCCGCCACCCCGTCGACCGCCCTCGACGCGACGGCGCGGATCTGGGACTTCTTCGCAGCCCACCCCGCGCCTGCGGGCTGAGCATGTTCCAGTGGATGATCAGGGCATGCGTTACTACGGGGATGACGTGCTCGGCGGCGCGCAGGACAGCGAGCGGGCGAGGCTGGCGGCGATGGCCGCGGTCTGCGACCCGACCACCGCCCGCGTCCTCGACGATCTCGGGGTCGGCCCCGGCTGGCGCTGCCTGGAGGTGGGCGCCGGCGCGGGCACGGTCGCGACCTGGCTCGCGGGCCGGGTCCGGCCGGCCGGCGGTCACGTCGTCGCGACCGACATCGACCCGCGCCCGCTCGACGACCTCGCCGGCCCGAACCTGACGGTCCTGCACCACGACATCACCTGCGACCCGCAGCCGCCCGGCGGGCCGTTCGACCTCATCCACGCGCGGTTCGTGCTGGAACACCTGCCAGCCCGCGAGCAGGTCCTGGACCGCCTGGTGGCCTGGCTGGCACCCGGCGGTGTGATCGTCGTCGAGTCGATCGCCGGATTTCCCGTCGACTCCTCGCCGCACCCGGCCTTCCGCCGGGCGATGCACGCCGTCGAGGACGTCCTCGCGGTCACGATCGGTACGGACGCCACCTGGGCGCGCAGGTTCCCGGCACCGCTGCTGAACCGGGGCCTGTCGGACGTCGGCCTGACGGCCAATCTGCCGGCAACCGGCGGGGCCAACGCCTCCGCACTGTGCTGGGCGCTCACCCTGAGCCGCCTGCGCCCGCACATCCTCGAGCATCAGCTCGTCGCCGCCGACGTCCTCGACGAGGCGCTCGACCTGCTCGCCGACCCCGGCTTCTTCGACCTCGCCGCCGCCACCGCCATCGCCTGGGGCCGGCGGCCGCCAGCCGTTCCGGCACCCGAGGTATGAGCCGACACCAGCGGCCCGAGCCGTGCCGGGCGGACGGGCGGACGGGGCAGCCAGGGGCCGCGGCTACCAGCGGCCGCGGCTACCAGCGGTCGCGGTGCAGGACGGTCTCGAGGGGATCCCGGGCCGCCGGCCGGAAGTCGGTGCCGATGGTGTGCGCGACGGGGATCAGCGCGCCCTGGCTGTAGCCGGGCGGGATGCCCAGCAGGGCGGCGACCTCACCGGCGTAGGCCAGGTGCAGGCTCGTCCACGCCGTGCCGAGCCCGCGCAGCCGCGCGGCGAGCATGAAGTTCCAGACCGCGGGCAGCAGGGACCCCCAGAACCCTGCCTGGGCCTGCGGCGGGATGGTCGCGACATCCCCCTCCAGGCAGGGGATCACCAGCACCGGCACGCGGTGCAGGTTCTCGGTGAGATACCGCGCCGAGTCGGTGACCCGGCCCTGGGTGGCGGCCCGGTCGCCGGTGTAGCCGGCATTGCGCCGGTCGGCGCCGTCCAGGTAGGCGAGGGCGCTCCTGCGGTAGTACTCGGCAATGCCGGCGCGCAGCTCGGGGTCGGTCACCACGATCCAGTGCCAGCCCTGCCGGTTCGACCCGGAGGGTGCCTGCAGCGCGGTCCGCAGGCACTCCTCGATCAGTTCCGGATCGACCGGGCGATCCAGATCGAGCCGCCTGCGCACGCTGCGCGTCGTCGTCAGCAGTTCTTCGGGAGTCAGGTCGAGCAGAGCCACCGGACACTCCTCGCGGTGCCGCGCGCGGGCAGGCGCGCTCCTGGGGAACAGGCGGACATCGACACGGTAACGGCCCCGGCACCGTTCAGCCGGTCGGGATCCGCTCGAACCACAGGAACGGGTTGTCACCGACCAGGACGCCGGACGTCAGCACGATCGCGGCGACGGTCAGGACCGGCACCACCACGAGCCGCTCGACCCGGCCGTCGGTGCGGGGCACCAGGACGGTCTCCATCCGCCAGGGGATTGGCCAGAGGAGCAGGCAGCCGCGCGGCGTCAGGCAGTCCCCGAGCAGGTGGGCGAGGCAGCCGAGGGTGACCGCGATCCCGGCGAAGCCCATGTCCAGGTCGTGCATGAGGTAGACCGCGGCGCCGGCGGCCAGGCAGTCCTTCAGGCCTGACCAGAACTCGTGGCCCTTGAAGTCCAGGCCGAGCCCGCGCAGCCCGAATCCGACCAGGATGAACAGCGCCGCCCACCAGCCGTACCGGACGTACTCGGCGAGCGACCACATCAGGACACCCATGGCGACGGCGAACAGCAGCGAATGCGTGGCCTGCCGATGGCCTCCCGCCGCGCGGCTCACCCACCGGCACAGCGTCTTCGTCACCGGCCCCAGCGTGTTCGCGATACGCCCGGACGGATGGTCGATGTCGGGCAGCAGCGCGGCCCCGGCGGCCACCACCGCCCCGGCGATCAGCTGACTGGACGACAGCGGCACCGCGTACGTCCCCAGCAACTCCTCCCGTGACAG
The DNA here is from genome assembly GCF_041008525.1 of Parafrankia sp. FMc2. Taxonomy (NCBI): domain Bacteria; kingdom Bacillati; phylum Actinomycetota; class Actinomycetes; order Frankiales; family Frankiaceae; genus Parafrankia; species Parafrankia sp. FMc2. The sequence goes on from NZ_JBFLUG010000004.1 coordinate 56,289, forward strand.
GACAGGCGCCGCGGCCAGCCAGACCACCGCGCCGCTCAGCACGTGCGTCTGCCCCATCACGTCAGATCAACCCCAATGATCAGCACCGGCGGACTTTAGCCTGTTCACGGCCCACAGTGCACGTGACGCGCCTAAGGGACATCCCGCCCCTACCGTCCGCAGGCGCGCCGCTGCACTCCTCGTACGACGACGCTGCCGCCTGCCGGCCACCGCGCCGAGCCGAGCCGCGCCGCCGTCTCAGCCCAGCCGGCGGCCGCAGAAGTTGGGGTTGACGACCTCGATACGGTCGCCGGCCGCGTTCACCTGGGTGAACGAGTAGCACTCCTCGAGCTTCCCGAAGTCCGCGGTGAAGTCGGTGACGTTGAGGAGACCGCCCGCGTCATAGTCCTTCACGGCGCGCAGGCCGTCGATGAAGCTCTGCCGGGTCGGGCAGTCACCGGCCTCCTGCAGGCCGCGCACGAAGATGTCGGCGACGATGTACCCCACCAGCGCGAGGGTCTGGTTGGCATCCTGCAGCTCGGGGGCGAACCTGGCCATGTTCGTGCGGTAGGCGTCGATCGCCGGTGAGTTCAGCTCCAGAGGCTGGTAGCTGGTGAAGGTCGTCAGACCGGCGATGCTGGAACCGTACTGGGCGAGGAGCTCTCTGCTCGGTGCCTGGCTGCCGCTGAGGACGACCTTGACAGGCAGCCCGTTCCGGCGTAGCGCGGTAACGATTTTGGCCAGGCCCTCGGCCCCGATCGCCCCCACGATCGTGTCGGCGCCCTCCGCCCGCATCCGCTGTTCGAGCGCTTCGATCTGGTCCGGTGCCGGATCGTTGTCGCCGCCGATCGAGGAGGACGTTATACCGGCCGCCGCGAGGCTGGTGGTGAACTGCTGGGCAATATGTGGCGACACCATCGCGTCCAGTGCATTGTAGAAGATCACCGCGCGCGTGCCGCCCTGCTCCTGGACGAATCTGCCGAAGGTGTCCACCGCACCGTCGCCGGTGAAGCTGTAGCCGAAGGTGAACATGTTGCGGTAACGAGTCCATACCTTCTCGACCGCGAGGCCCACGACCGGGATGCCTCTCTCGGCGAGGTAGTCGGCGCTTCCGGAGGACGCGACGCTGGCCTGGAGGATGCCGAAGACATTGCCCTCCTCGATCAGCTTCTGGCTGACGGCCCGGTTCACGGCCGCCTGGGCCTGGTCGTTGCGTGTCTCGTAGGTGATCTGGCGGCCGTGTACCCCGCCGGCGGCGTTGGCCGCCCCGAAACGGGCGTCCACGCCGGCACGCAACGGGGTGAAGATGTCGGCGCCGAGACCCGAGTCCGGATAGACGAGCCCGGCGGCGATCTCCTGCCCGGAGACGCCCGGAACGTCGCAGGGGGCCGCCTGGGGTGCATTGTTCTGCTGGCAGCCGGCCAACGCGGTCGTGCTGGCGAGAGTGACGGCACAGCACAACAGCGATAAATAGTTTCTCAATCTGTGGGTCTCCGAAAAAAATTTAATGTCAGTCAGATGTAGCGTCAGCGTCTGTCGGAGTAACGTCAGTCAGGTGAGTCGGTCCTGTTTCATCTTTTGCTGTCGGCGAAGCGGACTATAGCAGTATCATGCGAGCCGCGGCGCCGCTGTCAACCTCTCCTCTCGCGCCGCGTCACTGCCGGGCGACGCGCCGTCGATGCGCCGGGCGGTAAAGGCGGGTGACTTCAGTGTCGGATGTCGCAATCCCGCTTCTCTCTGGCGGCCGGCGAATGTGGGCAGTCGCTCTCCCGATTCTCTTGCTGGCGAGCAGGTTTCGCGCGGTTCGGCCCCTCGCGTGCCGGCGGTGAGGCCGCCGTTCGCGCCCTGGGCGGGCAGCCCGGAACGCAATTCTGCCGGCCGGCCCGCGCAACCGCCGCGGCCGAGAAGGGCGGTGCCCGCCCGGCCAACAGGTGCCCGGGTCTGGCGTCCGCTGATGGTCCCGTGGGTCCGGAGTGCGGGGCGTGGGAATCACGTCGCCGTCTCTTTTGTCTGGTTGAAACGCCGGATACCGGTGCTCTAGGGTTCCGGAAGTCGCGTCGTTCCCGGGAACCAGCGGACGTTGCGGTACCAGCGAGCGGCGGAGCCAGAGCGACCGACGAAACCAGGAGGCCTCGAATGAAGGCGACCGCGGCTGTGCTGCGTCAGGCCACCGGCCCCTATCTGATCGAGGACGTCGTCCTCGACCCGCCCGGGCCCGGCGAGCTGCTGGTCCGGGTCGTGAGCGCGGGCATGTGCCACTCGGACCTGCTGCCGCGGCAGGGAGACGCCCTCGCTCCGCCGCCCATCATCACCGGGCACGAGGGCGCCGGGGTGGTCGAGGCCGTGGGCGCCGGGGTCGAGCGGGTGTCGGTCGGCGACCACGTCGTCCTGTCGTTCGACTCCTGCGGTGAGTGCGCGAACTGCCGCCGGGGGCTGCCGCCCTACTGCGACACGTTTCTGGGCCGCAACATGCTCGGGCGCCGGGTCGACGGGTCGACCTGCGCGTACGACGCGCAGAACGAGCAGATCGCGGCCCGGTGGTTCGGCCAGTCGTCGTTCGCCACGCACTGCATCGCGACCGAGCGCAACGCGGTCGTCGTCGACCCGGCACTGCCGCTCGAGAAGCTCGGCCCGCTCGGCTGCGGCATGCTCACCGGCGCCGGCACGGTCCTCGTCGGGATGAACATCACCGCGGGGAGCAGCGTCGTGGTGTTCGGCGCGGGTGCTGTGGGCCTTGCCGCCGTCATGGCCGCGAAGGTCGTCGGTGCGGACCCGATCATCGCCGTGGATCTCCACGAGAGCCGGCTGGCGCTCGCCAGCGAGCTGGGAGCCACCCACGTTCTGGACGGGACGGCCGACCGCCTGGCCCGCAGCATCCGGAGCCTGACCGGCGGTGGGGCACACTTCAGCATCGACACCACCGGCAACGTCACCGTCGCGGCGCGTGCCATCTCCGTGCTGCGTCAGACCGGCCACTGCGGGCTCGTGGGCCTGCAGCACGAGCCGTTCGTCCTCGACCCGGCCGCGTTGCTGGGCAGGACGGCATCCGGGATCATCGAGGGCGGCGCCGACCCGCAGGTCCTCATCCCGCGCCTGATCGAGCTGTGGCAGGAGGGCCGGTTCCCGTTCGACCGGCTGATCGAGACCTTTCCGCTGGCGGAGATCAACACGGCCGAGAAGGCATCGCTGTCCGGCGCGGTCGTCAAGCCGGTGATGCTGCCCGGCGGGATCGTCTGAACGCTCCGCGTCCGTCTCCTTCGGGCAGGCCGGCGACGGGGGTCGGCAGGCCGGCAGGCTGGTCGGCGGCGTCATGCAGGAGTCGGTTCGGCTGGTTCCGGTACCCTCCTCCGCGCCGAGGGCTTCGCGTCGAGGCAGGAGGCCGAGGACCGACGCTGGGAACTGGCAGCGGCAAGGCACGCGCAAGACCGGAAAGGTCGGGAATCGAAGGCAGGGGACGGGAGACGCATGCGGATCGGAATGCCGCTGAACTACAGCGGCGGGTTCACCGAGGCTGTCGCGGAGCTCGGTGACTTCGAGAAGGCGGGGCTGGGCATTGTCTTCGTCCCGGAGGCGTACTCGTTCGACGCGGTCAGCCAGCTCGGGTTCCTCGCGGCGCGCACCGAGCGGATCGAGATCGCCTCGGGCATCCTGCCGATCTACACCCGCACACCGACCCTGACCGCCATGACGGCGGCCGGCCTCGACTTCGTCTCCGGCGGCCGTTTCACGCTCGGTCTCGGCGCATCCGGGCCGCAGGTGATCGAGGGTTTCCACGGGGTGCCCTACGACGCCCCGCTCGCCCGCACCCGGGAGGTCGTCGAGATCTGCCGGGCGGTGTGGCGGCGGGAGAAGCTCGAGTACGCCGGCCGTCACTACACGCTGCCGCTGCCACCGGAGCACGGAACGGGGCTCGGCAAGGCACTCAAGATCATTAACCAGCCGGTGCGGGAGCGGATCCCGGTGCTGCTCGCGGCGATCGGGCCGAAGAACGTGGCGATGGCAGCGGAGATCGCCGAGGGATGGGAGCCGTTCTTCTTCCACCCGGAGAAGGCCGGCGAGGTGTGGGGAGATGCTCTGGCGGAGGGCGCCGCCCGGCGCGCACCCGAGCTGGGCCCCCTGGACGTCGTCGTCGCCGCGCCGCTGGCGATCGGGGAGGACACCGACGGCCTGCTCGACCTGATGCGCCCGATGGTCGCCCTCTACGTCGGCGGCATGGGCGCCAAGGGCCGCAACTTCTACAACGACCTCGCCCGCCGCTATGGCTACGTCAGGGAGGCCGAACTCATCCAGGAGCTGTATCTGGCCGGCCGGAAGAAGGAGGCGGAGGCGGCCGTACCCGTCGACCTGCTGCGCGCCACCGCGCTCATCGGCCCGCCCGGGTACCTCCGGGAGCGGCTCGCCGCCTACGCCGAGGCCGGTGCGACAACGTTGAACGTGACGCCACTCGCCGCACACCACCATGCGCGCGTCGCCGCGATCGAGCAGGTGTGCGAGTGGGCGTCCTGACAGTTCCCGCCGCTCAGACACCCACCCAGGTGGCCGGGACGCGGGCGCAGGCGTAGATGCGCTCGACGTCCGCCGGTCCCCACACCGGCCGGAGGACGTCGAAGGCCGTACCGAGGTCGTCGTGGTGTACGGCGTAGACGTCCTTCAGTGTCTCCACCACCGTGAGCTGTTCCGCGTTGACGAAGGCCAGCACACCGGCGACGCAGATGTCGAAACCGCACGCGCGGCTCAGCGCCGTAGAGGCCCGCTGCGCCTCGGCGCGGGCCTTGCGTACGTACTGGTAGGCACGGGGACCCAGCCGCACGGCATCGTCGCCCACCCAGATGCGGCTGCCGTGGTGGTGCTTGGTGTTGATGCTGAAGACCCCGCCGGGGCCGATCAGCAGATGGTCGATGTCCACCTCGTTGGCCAGGGGGATCGAGTGCAGCACCCGCCAGCCGCGGGACTCCAGCGGAGCGAGCTCGGCCGCGACGATCCGCTCACCCGCCAGGCCTGTCCGCCAGCCCTCGGTCTCCGGCCGCTCACGCCGTAGCAGGCGGTCCACCAGCGCCCGCCAGAAACCGGGCTCCCGCTCGGCGAGCAGCGCCTCGATGGCCGCGCCAGGCTGGTTCACCGCAAGATCGTCGGGTCTGGCCGGGTGGCCCCGCCGGGAGCCTCTGGCTGCCGGCGGAGGGCTCATGGCCGGGCTGGTGGCCGCGGTGGGAAACGCTGTCGCTGCCGGCATGGTGCTCGGGGCCGGCATGGTGCTCAGATGCGGACTCAGGACGGAAAGCACCGTGTCGCGGTCGACGCCGTCGGCCGTGATGTCGAGCTTCCCGGTCAGCAGATCGAAACAGGCGGCGTTCCGCCCACCGGGAAAGTTCACGTACAGCCGATCCTGCCCGAAGCGTTTCCAGCGTTTGACCTGGAACTCGTCCATACTCCGCCCATCGATCGACGACGACATGGAGATGTGCCGGCAGTCAGCCCGCTGTTGCGTGCGGACCGCACCACCGCCGCTGCAACACCGGCAGGGCTGTGGCAAATACCAGGAGGCAAGTCCTGGAACTGCACGTTATCGCCGCCGCGACCGGGCCTCCACCGATTCGCTGGACAAGGGAGTCGTCCGCGGCGGCGCGTTCCAGAAAAGATGGCCCTGACCAGCGGCGAATCCGCTTCCGCGGAAACGGCGACCAGAGGCGGTGGGACGTCCGCGGCCGGTTCTCGCGCATCACGGTCCGGCCAGGCGCGGTCGGCCGGGGGTACACGACGTCCACACCCGGCACTCGCCCGTGATTGGCTGGAGAAACCAGGTCATGAGTGCTGCCGCCCGCGTGCGGTGCCGCGGTGCCGCGGTGCCGCACAGACGGGGCGACGGGGCGACGAGGGGATGAGGCGGTCGGTGAGCGCGCGCGTGCAGAGGTCGTTCGACGGGGCCGGAGTGCGGCTGGCAGGTGACTGCTGGGATCCCGCCGGCGGTGGCGGCAGGGGAACCGTGCTGCTGCTGCACGGCGGCGGGCAGACCCGGCACTCCTGGCAGCGGACAGGGGAGCGTCTCGCCGCCCTGGGCTGGTCGGCGGTGGCGGTCGACGCGCGTGGCCATGGCGACAGCGACTGGTCACCGGACGGCGACTACGGCTATCGGACGCTCGTCGGCGACGTGCGGGCGGTCGCCAGCCAGCTCGGCGAGCCGCCTGTCCTCGTCGGCGCCTCGATGGGGGGCATGGCGGCACTGATCGCGCAGGGGCAGGAACCAGGTCTCGGCCGTGCGCTGGTGCTGGTCGACATCACGCCCCGGGTGGAGCCCGAGGGGACGGAGAAGATCTTCGCCTTCATGTCCTCGGCGCCGGACGGGTTCGCCTCGCTGGAGGAGGCGTCGGCCGCGATCAGCGCCTACAACCCGCACCGCCGGCGCCCGGCGAACCTCGACGGCCTGCGGAAGAACCTGCGCCAGCGGGACGGGCGCTGGTTCTGGCACTGGGATCCGGCGTTCATGCGGATCCGCGAGGAGGCCGACCGGGCGCTGGAGATCCAACAGGCGTCACGGGGCCCGGCGGTGGCCGGGGTCGGTGCCGGGGCCGGCTCGGTGCCCGCCCACCAGCCCGAGCCGCTCTACGCCGCGGCCCGTGCGATCAGGGTGCCGACCCTGCTGGTGCGGGGCAAGCAGTCCGACATCGTCAGCGAGCAGGGGGTGGCGGAGCTGCTGGAGCTCATCCCGCACGCCGAGTACGTCGACGTCACCGGTGCGGGCCACATGGTCGCCGGCGACGACAACGACGTGTTCGCCGGCCGGCTCGGCGACTTCCTCGACCGGTTGCCCCCGGCGGGCGCCGTCCCCGGGGTGCCCGCCCCTGAGGGGGCCGTAACCGCCGACACGGCGGGCTGAGGCACCAGTCCGTCGGACCCACCGGCTCCGGCTGGTGGATCCGCGACCCGGCCTGGCCGTGCTGCGGGTCAGTCGACCGGGTGGGAGATCTGGAACCAGCGGCGCTTCCCGAGCTTCACCGGAGTCGGCTCGGCGCCTACCGTGATGACGGCCTCGATGTCGTCGATGCGGTCGTCGCCGACGGTGACCCCGCCCTGCTCGATGAGCCGGCGCAGGTCGCCCTTGGACGGCCCGGCGCCGAGCAGGGTGCGCATCAGGTCCAGGATCCGGACGGATGCGGTGTCGATGACGACGTGCTCGGCGTCCGCCGGAGCCTGGCGGCGGCTGAAGGTCGTGATGAACCACTCCCGCTCCGCGGCGGCGGCGGCCTCGCCGTCCCAGCGGGTGACAACCGCGGTGGCCATGTCGTACTTCGCCTCGATCGGCGCCGACTCCTGCTTGCTCAGCACCTGCTGGATCCGCTCCGCCGGCAGATCGGTGTACACCGAGAGGTACTGGCCGACGTACTGGTCGGGAACCCGCATCAGGCGGCCGAACTTCTCCCGCGGGCTGTGGCTGATGGCGACGTAGTTCCCGAGGCTCTTGCTCTGCTTCTCCCCGCCGTCGATTCCCGGCGTGATCTTCGTGGTGATGACGACCTGGGGCGCCTGGCCCTCCTTCTCCTGGAGAGAACGCCCCATCATCTCGTTGAAAAGCTGGTCGCTGCCGATGATCGTGAGGTCGGCGCGCAGGCAGACGGAGTCCCACCCCTGGATGATCGGGTACACCAGCTCGTGGGCGGCGATGGACTGGCCCTCGCTCATCCGCTTGCGGAACATGTCCCGGGAAAGGAGCCGGTCGACGGTCACGCGGGACATGACGCTGAGCAGTTCCGACGGTGACATGGCGTTCAGCCACTCGGAGTTCGGTCGGACCTCGAGCAGCTCCGGATCCGTCCGTAGCACCTGGGTGGCCTGTTCCTGGATCTGCTTCGCGTTCGCCGCGATCTCCTCGCGGGAGAGTACCGGGCGCGTCTTGCTCTTTCCGGTGGGGTCGCCGATCTGCGTGGTGAAATCACCGAGAAGAAGCACGACCCGGTGCCCGAGATCCTGGAGCGCGCGGTACATCCACAGGTTCACCGCATGACCGATGTGCAGATGCGGGGCGGTGAGATCGACACCGTATTTCATAATCAGCTGCCGGCCGCTCAGAAGGCGCGTGCGCAGCTCCTCGAGTGTCAGTATCTCGTCGGTCGTCCGCGCGAAGTCGCTGAGGAGGCGGTCGACGTGCGCACGGTCATTAATGACAGACATCTGGATCCCTGTGAGAGCTGATAATGGATCATCGTATCATGGCGGCCGAGGTGGACCGGTGATCCCGCCGCCGGCCGGGCCCGTGTGGAGGTGTCGCGCATTGGCTGAAAGCCGGTCGAAGAACCGCCGGGCGCGGCGGCAGCTCAATAAACCGATTGGCCCGCCGGGCGTGATAGTGGCCCCGGCGACCCGGGCGGCCACCGGGATTCGGTGGTCGCGTGGTCGTCCGGTCCTGCGTTGTGCGATTGCGCGTTTGCGCAGGGCCATCGGAACTCCGCGTGCGGACCACCTCTGGGCGGGGCGGCCGCCGGAGTCGCGCGGCGATGATCCGGGCGGCGATGATCCGGGCGGCGGTGATACGCCCTGTCGTGTCGGGGCGCTTCGAAGGCCTGTGCCGGTGCAACGGGTCGAGGGCCGAACCGCGGGTTCGGCGCGGGGTGGCTCTAGCACGTAGGGCGACGGCGAAAAACATCTATCCTTGAAAGGATTGCTCTTATACTCTCAGGTGCGTCGTCGCGGGGGATCCGCCGCGCGCCGGGGAGCGGAACATCACGGCCTGCGGGTGGCGGGCGTCCACTGGCGGCGCACGCGGGCGTGTGTGCGACGAGCCCTGCCGCCAGGCGTAACCGCCCGCCCCGGGCACTGATAGCAAACTGGAGTTGGTATGGGCTCCCTCGCCGGGAAAGTCGCTGTCGTCACTGGAGCCAGCAGGGGCATCGGCAGAGGAATCGCGCTGGCGCTCGCGGACCACGGCGCCACGGTGTATGTGACGGGGCGGACGGTGGTGCCGGGTTCGCACGCTCTGCCCGGCACCGTCGGGGAGACCGCGGCGGAGGTCGACCGCCGCGGTGGGCACGGTGTCGCGGTACAGGTCGACCATGCTGACGACGCGCAGGTCGCCGCGCTGTTCGAGCAGGTCGAGCGCGAGCAGGGCCGGCTGGACATCCTCGTCAACAACGCCTTCTCGCTGCCCGAGGACCTGACCGAACCCGGGTCGTTCTGGGAGAAGCCGCTGTCGAACTGGGAGATGGTCGACGTCGGGGTCCGGTCGAACTTCGTCGCGGCGTGGCACGCCGCCCGTCTCATGGTTCCGCAGGGCCGCGGTCTCATCGTGGCGACCTCGGGGTACGTGGGCGTCACCTACACCTACGGGGTCGTCTTCGGCACCTGCAAGTCCGCGGTGGACCGCATGGCACGCGACATGGCGATCGAGCTGAAGCCGCACTCCGTCGCCTCCCTGTCGCTGTGGCAGGGGCTCACCTTCACCGAACGGGCGGAGCGCAATCTGGCCCGGGACCCGTCGATGAAGGCACAGACGGTCACCAACCCGCTGATCGGCAGCTCGCCGGAGTTCCCGGGGCGGGTCATCGCGGCCCTCGCCGTCGACCCGGACGTCATGGCCAGGTCGGGCGGCACGTTCATCACCGCCGAGCTGGCGACCGAGTACGGCATCAGGGACATCGACGGCAAGGTCATCCCGTCGGTCCGTGCGCAGCGGGGATCGCCCCTCTGGTCGCCCGTCTGACCCCGCGCCGCCACCAGGTTTCGCCCGTTTTCCTCTGGAGGACAGAATGGATATCCCGATCAGCCCGGAGCGGCTCGCCAGGCTTTCGGACGTGCTCGACCGGCAGGACATCCTCGACTGCCTGACCCGCTTCAGCCGGGGCATGGACCGGTTGGACCGCGAGTTGTTCCTCTCGGCGTTCCACAAGGACGCCGTGATCGCCGCGGGGTCCTTCGTGGGCGGCCCGACGGAGCTGTACGACTGGGCGGCCCCGATGCACGAGCAGGGGCAGGCGGCCACCCATCACAACCTGCTCAACGTCACCTACGACATCGACGGCGACACGGCGCACACGGAGACCTACTACCTGTTCGTCGGCCGCAACCGGGACGAGACGAACTGGATCGCCGGCGGGCGCTACATCGACCGCCTGGACAGGCGCGGCGGCGAGTGGCGCATCGCGGTCCGGACGAACGCGATCGAGTGGTCCGGGCTCGTCCCGACTCTCGACATCCCGTTCGCCGACGTCCCCGATGTCCACCTCAACGGCACCCCGGGGCGGGGGTCGGGTGACCCGTCCTACCGGCGGCCGCTGACGAACCTGCGCGAGCCGCAGATCCCCTGACCGCCCGCCGGGCAGATCCCCCTGACCGCCCGCCGGACGGACCGACCAACCACAAGGGAGCCCGCACCATGACCAACGACACCACCGAGGGCGCCCCCGGGGCCGACGACCTCAGGTACGTCGTCGACCGCGCGCGGATCCTCGACTGCGTGGCCCGCGTCGCCCGGGGTGAGGACCGCCGCGACGCCGATCTGATCAGCAGCGCGTACTGGCCGGAGGCCACCGACGACCACGGCATCTTCGTCGGTGGGCTCAAGGAGTACCTCGACTGGGTGGTCCCGGGCGCCGACGCGATCACGGTCACGTTACACACCCTGGGGCAGAGCCTGATCGAGGTCAGCGGGGACACGGCGACCGCGGAGACGCACGTGACCGCCTACCACCGCATCAACCTGGGCGAGCAGGAGAACGACATCGTGATCGGGGGGCGGTACCTGGACCGCCTGGAGCGGCGTGACGGGCAGTGGCGTATCGCCCACCGCACGATGCTCTACGACTGGCTCCGTGACGTCGGCACGTCGGTCGACTGGTCCCAGGGCGTGCTCGGCATGCCGTTCCTCGGCGACCACTACGTCGGCCGGGCGCACGGCGACCACAGTGTCACCGCCTTCCGGCCCGACCAGGCCTGACCGGACCTGACCGGACCTGACCGGACCCGCTCGGGCCGCACCGGCCCGAGCGGGAGACGAGAGCGGCCCGCACCGGGACTCGGTGCGGGCCGCTGCGCGCTGCGCCGGGCGGGCCGGGGCGGGGAAGGAGGCCTCAGACCGCGGCGGGCACCTTCATGAGCTGGGCGAGGTTGCCGCCCATCATCTTGCGCACCAGCGGCTCGGGCAGGTGCTCGAGCTCCTTCAGGTAGCTGCGCGGGCTGGCCAGCCCCTCGGGATGCGGGTAGTCGGAGCCGAAGAGGACGTGGTCCTCACCGATGAGCTCGGCGAGCTCGGCGAGGTTCTCCTCCCAGAACGGGCTGATGTAGATGTTGCGGCGCACGACGTCGACCGGGTTCTCCAGGAAGTCCTGGGGCATCTTCTTGTACAGCTTCGCCATGGCGGACAGCAGCGGGCCGACCCAGCTCATCCCGTTCTCGACGATCGCGATCCTGAGGTCGGGGAACCGGGAGAGCGCTCCGTGGCAGACGAGCGCCGAGACGGCGTCCTCGACGGGGCGCCAGGCCTGCAGCATGTGGAAGGCGTTCGGCTGGAACGGCAGCATCTCGCGGCTGCGGCCCATCCAGTCACTGCTGTACCGGGCGTAGCCGCTGTCCGAGGAGTGCAGCGCGACGAGGATGCCGGCTTCCTGGACCCGGGCCCAGAACGGGTCGAACTCCGGCAGCCCGAACGACCGCGGCCCGCGCAGGCCGGGAACGGGAGCCGGCCGGATGAGGACCACCCGCGCGCCGCGTTCGAGGACCCATTCGAGTTCCTCGATGGCCTTCTCGACGATCGGCAGCGTGATGACCGGAGTGGTGAAGATCCGTTCCTCGTAGTTGAACGTCCAGGTCTCGTGCAGCCACTCGTTGAGCGAGTGGACGACCACGTGGATCAGGTCCGGGTCGTCACGCAGCCGCTCCTCGATGAGGCTGGCGAGGGTGGGGAACATCAGGGTGCGGTCGAGGCCCTGCTCGTCCATGAGGGCGAGGCGCGCTGCCGGCTCACGCCAGGCCGGGATGGAGCGCACCGGCTTGCCGAAGATCTCCCGGTAGGACTTGCCCTCCGGGTTGCCGTGCCGGTAGTAGTCCTCCTGCGCGCCCGGGCGGGCGACGACGTCGAACGTCGGGTTCGGGATGTACTCGCTGATCTGGCCCTTGACCACGATCTTCGTACGGCCGCGCAGGTCGACGTAGTCGATGGCGCCCTTGTACCGGTCGGGCAGGAACTTGGTGAGCGCGTCCCGTGTCTCGTATAAGTGGTTGTCCGCGTCGAAGACCGGGATGTCGTTGCTGGGCATCGGACCTCCTGGAAAGCTGCCTGGGGAACGGGAACCGGACGGGTGCCGGTGGGTCGCGCGGTGCGAGCAGGTCGGCACTGTCCGCCACACCAGGACGCCGGGACACCAGGGGTGGCCGGTGGCCTCAGGATCGGGCGGAGCCGCCCCGCGGGACGTCGCGGAAGGCCCGGTCGCGGTCGAGCGCGGCCTCCCGTGGCATACCGAGCACTCGCTCACTTATGACATTACGCGCGATCTCGGTCGTCCCGCCGCCGATGCAGGTGGTCTGACGTAGCAGGAAGTCCGTGCCGATCTCGGCGATCGCGCCGTCGTCCGGTGCCCAGGCCGCTCCGGCCGAGCCGGAGATGTCGAACGCCATCGAGGTGACCCGCGTCGAGGAGAGGCCCGCGAACAGCCGGCCGATGGCCGCCGACTGGTCGGGCAGCTTGCGGGACCGCACACCGGTGCTGATCCGGGCCTGCAGGGCCTCGCGGACGAGGTCGAGCACGCGGCCCTCGCCGATGAGGTCGCGGGTGCGCGGGTCGTCGAGCCGACCGGCGTCGCGGGCGACGTCCACCAGGAAGGTGGCGTCGACGCCGCCGTAGGACCAGCCGGACGGCATGGTGACGAACGGGGAGTTGTGCAGCATCCGCTCGTGGAACATCCAGCGGGTGCCGACCGTCCAGCCGTCGTCGACGTTGCCGATCCGGTCGCTGTCGGGCACCCGGACGTCGGTGAGGTACTCCTGGCAGAACTCCTTGTTGCCGTTGAGCATCTCGATGCGCTGGACGTCCACCCCGTCCTGGTGGATCGGCAGGATGAACACCGTCAGCCCGCGGTGCTTGGAGACGTCCCAGTTGGTGCGGGCCAGGCACAGCGCCCAGTCGGACCACCAGGCGCCGGTCGTCCAGATCTTGGAGCCGTTGAGGATCCACTCGTCGCCCTCGAGGACGGCGCTGGTCGTGACGGAGGCGACGTCCGAGCCGCTGCCGGGCTCGGACAGGAACTGCATCCAGATCTCCTCGCCCTTGAGGATGGCGGGGATGTGGCGCAGTTTCTGTTCCTCGGTGCCGAACTCCAGCAGCACGGCGGCGCAGGGCGAGAACGTGGGCGCCTGGATGCGGGACGGGTACTCGAAACCCGTGATCTCCTCGTTGAACGCGCGCTGGTGGGCGGGGCTGAGGCCCAGGCCGCCGTAGGCGGGTGGGAAGCAGATGCCCGCCAGCTTCGCGTCGAAGAGCATCCGCTGGATCTCGCGCTCGCGGGCGACCTCGGCGAGCTCCTCGTCGTCGGTGAGGCGGGCCCGCATCACGCCGGTCTTCGCGTGCGTGACCAGCGGCTGGAGGTTGGCCCGGATCCAGGTCCGGGCGCGGGCACGGAACTCCTCGACGCTTTCCGCCGGCGCTGTATCCGCCGGCGCTGTATCCGCCGGGGAGGTGGCGGTCGGCTCGGTGCTCATGCCCGCTCCTTGTACTGCTCGACGGTGCCGGCGACGCGCTGGCGGTGTTCGGCCGGTGTTCCGTACAGGGCCCGGTTCACGGTGACGCGGCGCAGGAACAGATGCAGGTCGTGCTCGTAGGTGACGCCGATGCCCCCGTGCAGCTGGACGCATTCCTGCAGCAGCTCGGTGCCGTTGTCACCGATGTACGACTTGGCGGCGCTGACCAGTTCGCCGGCCTCGGGGGAGCGGGCGTCGACGGCGGCCGCGGCCGCGTCGTTGATGGCGTGCGAGGCCTCCAGCCAGGTCTTCATGTCCGCGAAGCGGTGCTTCAGCGCCTGGTAGGAGGCGAGGGGGCGGCCGAAGGAGTAGCGCTCGAACGCCCACTGGACGGTCATGTCGAAGGCGGCCTGCATGGCGCCGACGGCCTCGGCGTTGTGGATGACGATCGCGAGCTGCAGCTGCCGCTCCACCTGCTCGGCCGCCTCGCCGACAGCGCCGACGACGGTGCCGTGCCCGACCCGGACCTCGTCGAGGCGGACGGTGGCGAACCGCCGGCTCAGCTCCACGGTGCGCAGCGGCTCGACGGAGACTCCGGGGGTGCCGGTGGAGACCAGGAACTGGGTCAGCCCCTGCTCTCCACGGGCGGTGACCAGGAGGTGGTCGGCCTGGCCACCCGCTTCGACCGGGCGGCACGAGCCGTTGAGGACGAAGCCGTCGCCGTCGGCGCTCCAGGTGACCCCGACGCTGCCGAGCCGGTCGAGCGGCGGTGCCCCGGACAGGCACCAGGAGGCCACGGCCGACCCGGACATGAGCCGGGCGAGCACGTCGGCGTGCGGGCCGTCGGTGTCGGCGCCGCCGGCGTCGGACAGCGTGGCGGCCACGACGTTCGTCCCGGTCAGCGGGCCGGGGGCGGCGCGCAGCCCGAACTCGTGCGCGACCAGGGTCAGGTCGACGAGCCCGGAACCGCTGACGGAGCCACCGCCCTGCTCCTCGCTGACGAGCAGCGACACCCACCCCAGCTCGGCGCCGGCGCTCCAGTAGCCGGGCTCGAACCCGGCGGCGCTGGTGCGCAGGCTCCGGACGGTCTCGGCCGGGACGCGGTCCGCCAGGAACCGCGCGGTCGCCTCCCGGAGGACCTCCTGGTCAGGACTCAACTCCAACAGCACGTTGCGTCACCTCGCGTCACGGCGTTCCCCTGCCTGCTCCAGCCAGGTCGTCTCCAGCCAGGTCGTCACGATACGGACCGCCGGTCCACATCGGCAAGAGGTGCGCCCGGCCCCCGCGCCGCCGGCACCGCGAGCCGGTGCAGGCCGGCTCGCACCTGTTCCGGGTCCATCCCGCGCACGGAGATCAGATAGTCGAGGACGTCCGCCCGCAGCGCCGTCGACAGGATGTAGGTCAGGTAGTCGGTGTCCTGCGGATGCGTCGCGGCGAGCCGCCGCGCCAGCTCGGTGAGCCAGTACCGGCTCGACGAGTGGGCGTAGTACGCGTGTGGCACCCGGTGTTCCAGTGCGCGGATGAGCGCCCGGTTCTCCCAGACGAAGTCGAGCAGGAGGTCGAGGTAGGCGTGCAGGGCGTCCGTCGCCTCGCCGCCGGGGCCGAGCGGCGGTGGGCCGTGGTCGACCAGGCGCCGCATCGCCACGGAGCGGGGGAGCAGCACCGCCTCGATCAGCGCCGTCCGGTCGCCGAAGCGGCGGAAGATCGTGCCCTTGCCCACCCCGGCGGCGCGGGCGATGTCGTTCATCGAGACCTGTTCGACTCCGTCACGGTCGAACAGCTCCGCCGCGGCCGCGAGGATGGCGGCCCTGTTGCGGGCCGCATCTGCTCGCTCCGATCCGGTCACCACTCGTGTCTCCTCAGCTGTTGACGTGGACGATCCCCTTGCCGATGTGGACCGTCGGTCCGTATTGTGACGCCCTAGTTCGTACGGCCGGGCCGATCGCGGGGCTACATCCCACAAACCGAGGGTGGACCGGGGTGGAGACGCGGTGGAAGTCCTGGCCGACAGGGGCGTCGGGCAAGGGAGCCGGATGACGCAGGGTGACCGATCGCGAGATGACCGCTCGCGCTGCCTGGGACAGGCGCTGGCCAGCGGGTCCCTCTCCGCGCGGCCGCCGCGCCGCCGGGGGGTCGTGCCACGGATCCGGCGGCCCGGCACCGGCCCGTCACGGCTCATCCCGCCTCGCGCGGCACCTGGTCCGGGCTGCCCCGGCACGAGCGCCCCACGGCCGCGGTATGACCAGCGCGAAGCGCCGACAGTCGGCGGTGAAGGGATCCGGTGCAGACGGTGACAGACATTGATGCGGTCGACTTCTTTCGGGGCGACGAGCTCATCGAGGACCCGTACTCCTATTTCCACGCCCTGCGGGCGAAGTGCCCGGTGCAGAAGGAACCGCACCACAACGTGGTGATGGTGACCGGGTACGACGAGGCTGTCTCGGTCTTCCATGACTCCGAGCACTTCTCGTCCTGTATCTCGGTGACCGGCCCGTTCCCGGGCTTCCCGGTGCCCCTGGAGGGTGACGACATCTCGGAGCTGATCGAGCGGCACCGGGCCGAGCTGCCGATGAGCGACCAGCTCCCGACCTTCGACCCGCCGGTGCACACCGACCACCGCGCGCTGCTCATGCGGCTGATCACCCCCAAGCGGCTGAAGGAGAACGAGGAGTTCATCTGGCGGCTCGCCGACCGCCTGCTGGACACCTATCTCGCCGACGGCGAGGGCGAGTTCATCAGCGGCTTCGCCGGGCCGTTCGCCCTGCTGGTCATCGCGGACCTGCTCGGGGTGCCCGAGTCCGACCACGAGGAGTTCGCGGCCAGGCTGCAGGGCCGCGGCCACGGCGACGCCGGGGTGGGCAGCACCGGTGACGACCACATGGCGCACTCGCCGCTGCAGTTCCTCTACGACAAGTTCAGCACCTACGTCGAGGACCGCCGCCGCGAGCCGCGCGACGACGTCCTCACGGGCCTCGCGACCGCGACGTTCCCGGACGGCTCGACGCCCGAGGTCATCGACGTGGTGCGGGTGGCGGCCAACCTGTTCTCGGCCGGCCAGGAGACCACCGTCCGGCTGGTCAGCACCGCGGCCAAGGTGCTCGCCGAACGCCCCGACCTGCAGGCCCTGCTGCGCCGGGAAAGCGACCGCATCCCGAACTTCATCGAGGAGACGCTGCGGCTGGAGAGCCCGGTGAAGGGCGACTTCCGGCTCGCCCGGGTCGCCACCACGGTGGGCGGCGTGGAGATTCCGGCGGGCACGACGGTCATGGTGGTCAACGGCGCGGCCAACCGCGACCCGAGCCGCTTCGCCAACCCGGACACCTTCGACGCCGGGCGGCCGAACGCCCGCCAGCACATCGCCTTCGGCCGCGGCATCCACTCCTGCCCGGGCGCGCCGCTGGCCCGTGCCGAGGCCCGCGCGGGCCTGGAGCGGCTGCTGCAGCGCACCTCGGACATCAGGGTCTCCGAGCGCGTGCACGGCCCGGCCGACGCCCGCAACTACCGCTACCTTCCGACCTTCATCCTCCGCGGCCTGACCCACCTGAACCTGGAGTTCACGCCGGTGGAGAACGGCAGTTGACTCCGGATTCGACGCGGGTGCCGGCAGCGCTGCCGGCACCCGCGGCGGGGCCCGGAATCCGCCCCTCTGTGATCCACCGCGAGTGCTTACCCTAACAACGAGGTTTCCGGGAGTACGCCACCAATGTCGTTACAAGGCGCGCGTTACGCCAGTGCCACATCCATCAGTGTCGCCGACGGGTGGAGCCTGGAACGGCTCACTCCGCCGAGCCGGCTGTTCGGCGCCAACGGTCTGCGGACGGGCCCCGACGGCCGTGTCTACGTGGCGCAGGTGACGGGCAGCCAGATCAGCGCTCTCGACGTCGAGACCGGCGCGCTGGAGACCATCAGCGCCAAGGGCGGCGACATCATCGGTCCCGACGACGTCGCCTTCGACCCGGCGGGCAACCTCTACGCCACCGAGGTCATGGACGGCCGCGTCAGCGTCCTCGGCGCCGACGGCCGGACCCGCGTGCTGCGTGACGACCTCCCCAGCGCCAACGGCATCACCGTCCACCAGGGCCGGCTGTTCATCGGCGAGTGCCGCATCGGCGGGCGGCTGATGGAGCTCGACCTGGACGGCGGCGAGCCCCGCATCCTCGCCGAGAACGTGGCGATGCCGAACGCCATGGAGGTCGGGCCGGACGGCCTCCTGTACTACCCGGTGATGGGCACCAACGACATCTGGCGGATCCACCCCGACGGCGGCGAGCCCGAGCGGGTCGCCGGCGACCTCGGTGTTCCCGACTCGGTCAAGTTCGACGCCGAGGGCTTCATCGTCTCCACCCAGGTGCACAGCGGCCAGGTGCTGCGGATCAACCCGCGCAACGGCGACAGGACCGTGCTGGCCCAGCTGGGCCCCGGCCTGGACAACTGCACCTTCGTCGGTGACCGGCTCTTCGTCTCGAGCTTCACCGGGGCGATCACCGAGATCCTCGGGGACGGCAAGACCGAGGAGACCCTGCCCGGCGGGCTGACCTGGCCGCTGGGCCTGACCGTCGACGCCGAGGGCACCCTGTTCATCGCCGACGGCACCTTCTTCTACGCGCTGACGCCGGGCGGCACCCCGCAGACGCTGGGCATGCTGTTCAGCCCGAACTACCCGGGCTTCGTCCGCAGCGTGCAGGCCGTCGGCCCGGGCGAGTTCCTCGTGGGGACCGCCAGCGGCACCGTGGTGCGCTACCGGCCCGCCGCGCAGGAGTCCGAGATCCTCGCCGAGGGGCTCGACCAGGTCTACGGGGTCGCGGCCGCCCCGACCGGTGCGGTGGCCGTCGCCGACTTCGGCACTGGTCAGGTGCTGCTCGTCCGCTCCGGCGGCCAGACGGAGGTCGTGGCGTCCGGGCTGGCCAAGCCGCTCGGCGTGGCGTTCGCCCCCGACGGCACGCTGCTGGTCTCCGAGTCCGGCGCCGGGCGCGTCGTCGGGATCACCGGCCCGAAGGTCGACACGGTGGTCGACAACCTGTCCGACCCGCAGGGCATCCTGGTGCACGGCGGCCGGATCTACATCGTCGACTCCGGGTCGAAGGAGCTCGTCAGCGTCGACCTGGCCGGCGACGACCGCCAGGTCATCGCCCGCAACCTCCCGCTCGGCGCCCCGCCCGGAGTCGTCCCGAAACCGCTGCGCGGCATGCAGCCGTTCTCCGGTCCGCAGGGGCCGTTCGCGGGCATCGCCGTCGGGCCCGACGGCACCCTGTACGTCTCCGCCGACGCCGAGGGCAGCGTGCTCGCTCTCACCCAGGCGGGCTGATCACGATGACGGACAAGGAGTTCCTCGGCCTCGACGGCCGCGTCGTCATCGTCTCCGGCGCCGGTGGCGGCGGTATCGGCACGGCGACGACCCGGCTGATCGCCCGTGCCGGCGCCACCGTGATCGCGGTGAGCCGCCGCCAGGACAACCTCGACACCCACGTCGCGCCGCTGGCCCAGGAGGGCCTCGCGGTCATCCCCGTCGCGGCCGACGCCAGCACCGACGAGGGCATCGCGACCGTCCTGGAGCAGGCCGAGCGCGCCAGTGGCGACCTCTACGGGCTGGTCAACATCGCCGGGGGTGCGGCACCCTCGTCCTGGATGGCGGCGACCCGGGTGACCCGGTCGGACTGGCGGGCGCTGTTCGCCTGGAACCTGGAGACGATGTTCTTCATGAGCCAGGCGGTCGCCGGCCGGCTGCGCTCGCAGGGGCGCCCGGGCTCGATCGTCTCGCTGTCCTCGATCAGCGGGATGAACACCGCGCCGCTGCACATCGCCTACGGCAGCGCCAAGGCCGCGGTGGTCGCGGCGACCCGTTCGCTGGCCGTGGAACTGGCCGCCGAGAACATCCGGGTGAACGCGGTCGCGCCAGGGGTGACGGAGACGCCGGGGTCCGGCGCCTATGTCGACACCGATGTCGAGCGGGACCGCCGGGCCATCGCGATGGGCCGGCGCGCGCAGCCGGAGGAGCAGGCCTCGGCCATCCTCTTCCTGCTCTCCGACCTTTCGTCCTACATCACCGGCCAGACCATTCTCGTCGACGGCGGGCTCAACCTCCGGTGGACCCATCTCGGGTCCGACAACACGTCGCTGTTCCTCAAGGACGACAACTTCCGCGCCGAGATCACGCGCCCCTAGCGCCGTCCCACCAAGTAACCCCCGCGGCCTCACCGGACAACTGGCAGAAGCTGCAACCGCCGATACCGACTATCTCCTCACGCGGGTTGGAGAAATGTCATGACAGAGACTGTCGAAAACACTCAGGGATCAGTGGCTCCGCCGACCGAACCGCTCTCGGAGCCGTTCACCATCGGACTGGACGCGTACCTCTCACCGGAGTACGCCCGGGCCGAGCGTGACCGGTTGTGGCGAAAGGTGTGGCAGCAGGTCGGCCGGATCGAGGAGATTCCCAAGGTCGGGGACTTCCTCACCTACGAGATCCTCGACGACTCGGTCATCGTGGTGCGCTCGGCGCCGGACCGGATCCGCGCCTACCACAACGTCTGCTCGCACCGGGGCCGGCCGCTGGTGGACGTCCCGCCCGGCGCCCACGACGCCCGCGGCCGCAAGCGGCAGTGGGTGTGCGGGTTCCACGGGTGGCGGTACGACCTGGACGGCAACAACACGTTCATCGCCGAGCGTGAAGACTGGAAGTGCAGCCTGACCGAGCAGAACACCCGGCTGCCCGAGGTGAAGGTCGACACCTGGGGCGGCTGGCTGTGGATCAACCTGGACCCCGACAGCGGTCCGTTGCGGGAGTACCTCGAGCCCGCGGCCAGCCTGCTCGACCCCTTCCAGCTGCAGAACATGCGGTTCCGGTGGCGCCGGTGGCTCGTCTTCGACTGCAACTGGAAGGTCGCCCTCGAGGCGTTCATGGAGACCTACCACGTGCCGTACACGCACCCGGAGTTCATGAGCTTCGGTGCCTTCCTCGGCTGGTCGCGGGCCCAGGGCATTCACAGCAACATCGGCTACGACGCCCCCAAGGACATGGACGAGAACCAGGCGAAACTGCGGGTCGGCAGCGGTGCCGACGCGCGGGTCTCCACCGCCGAACTGCAGAACTTCACCTGGGAGAACGCGAACACCAACACGACGAGGACGCTCGTCGACGTCGCGAACCGACTGGTGGAGGACCTGCCGGAGGGCACCCCGCCCGCCGAGGTGCTCCAGCACTGGCTGGCCACCGCCCGCGCCGAGGACGCGGCCCGCGGCGTGATCTGGCCGACCGTCGAACCGGCGCAGGTGGGCAGGAGTGGGACGGCCTGGCAGATCTTCCCGAACTTCCAGATCGGCCACGCGCTGAACAACATGCTCTGCTACAGTGCCCGGCCCTACGGCTACGACCCGGACAAGTGCATCTTCGAGGCGGCCGTCTACGAACTGTTCCCCCAGGGCGAGGAGCCGGAGACCGAGTGGGAGTTCTCTCCCCCCGAGGATCCGGGCTGGCGCACCGTCCTGCCGCAGGACTTCGCCAACATGGCCGCCATCCAGAAGGGCATGAAGACGGCCGGCTTCACCGGGCCGAAGCCGAACCCCTACCGGGAGCGCACCGTGGTGAACCTGCACCACAACCTGGCCCGGTACATGGGTACCGGTGAGCCTCGCCCGTACGAGGCCTGACGCCTTTTCGCGCAATCGCCCGCCGCTGACCGGTCCGGATCATCCCCGGACCGGTCAGGGCGCTGTGAAGAACCGAGGACCCTGCATGTCGCACTGCGCCCCGACGCAGACACCCGAGATCGACCATGACGCCCTGCGCGCCCGGTACCTGAACGAACGCGACAAGCGCCTGCGGGAGGACGGCCAGAAGCAGTACCTGGTGGCCGAGGGCGACCTGGAGGAGTTCCACGAGGCCGACCCCTACCTGCCGGTGACCCCGCGCCTGCCGATCCAGGAGGACATCGAGGTCGTCGTGCTCGGCGGCGGCTTCGCCGGTCTCATCGCCGCGGCCCGGATCCGGCAGACGGGCGTCGAGGACGTCCGCATCATCGAGCACGCCGGCGACTTCGGCGGAGCCTGGTACTGGAACCGCTACCCCGGCATCCAGGTCGACTCCGACAGCTACTGCTACCTGCCGTTGCTGGAGGAGGTCGGCTACATCCCGACGCGGAAGTACGCGTACGGCGACGAGGTCTTTGAGCACTGCAAGCGCATCGGGCGGCATTTCGGGCTCTACGACAAGGCCATCTTCCACACCCTCGTCCGTTCCCAGGAATGGGACCCGGAGATCGGGCGCTGGCGGATCGGCACCAACCGGAACGACGAGATCCGGGCACGTTTCGTCGTCATGTGCCAGGGGCCGTTCAACCGTCCGAAGCTGCCGGGAATCCCCGGCCTGGAGGACTTCGCCGGCCACACCATCCACACCGCGCGCTGGGACTACGAGTACACCGGCGGCAGCTCGACCGGCGGGCTGGACAAGCTCGCCGGCAAGAAGGTCGCGGTGGTCGGCACCGGCGCCAGCGGCGTGCAGGTCATCCCGCACATCGCCCAGACGGCGGAGCACCTGTACGTGCTGCAGCGCACGCCGTCGTCCATCGACCACCGCGGTGACAGCCCGACCGACCCGGAGTGGGCCGCGTCGCTGCAGCCCGGCTGGCAGCTGGAGCGCCAGCGCAACTTCCACACCGCGGCGTTCGAGGCCTTCGGCCCCGGCCAGCCGGACCTGGTCTGCGACGGCTGGACGGAGATCAGCCGCAACCTGCAGGCGCACCTGGACGCGACCGACGGCTGGGCCGCGCTGGCGGACCCTGCGACGTTCATGGAACTTCGCGAGACCGTCGACTACCAGGTGATGGAACGGCTGCGGCAGCGCGTCGACGAGATCGTGACGGATCCGGCGACGGCGGAGGTGCTGAAGCCGTACTACCGCTTCCTGTGTAAGCGGCCGTGCTTCAACGATCTGTACCTGCCGACCTTCAACCGGCCGAACGTGACCCTCATCGACGTCTCGAAGACGCAGGGCGTCGAGCGGATCACGGAGAAGGGCTTCGTCGCGCACGGCGTCGAGTACGAGGTCGACTGCATCGTGTTCGCCAGCGGTTTCGAGATCACCACCGACCTCGACCGCAAGCTCGGCATCGCCCCGTTCGCCGGCCGTGACGGCCGCTCGCTCTACGACCACTGGCGGGACGGTTACCGCACGCAGCACGGCATCATGAGTGACGGTTTCCCGAACCAGTTCTTCACCGGTTTCATCCAGGGCGGGGTGACCGCCAGCACCACCTCGATGTTCGAGCAGCAGGCCGATCACATCGCCTACGTCATCAAAGAGACCCTCGCCCGTGGGGCCACCACTGTGGAGCCCACGACCGAGGCCGTGGAGGCCTGGTGCACCACGGTGCGCGAGACGGCCATCGACAACAGCAACTTCGAGCGCGAGTGCACGCCCGGCTACTACAACAGCGAGGGCGAGAAGAAGCGCCGGTCCCATCTCGGCGACCCCTACTGGCCCGGTTTCTACGCGCTGGAGGACCTGTTCCAGGCCTGGCGCGGAACCGGTGAGCTCGAAGGCCTTTCCCTGAACCGCTGACCGGTTCATCCCGAGATGTGCGTCGAAGAGGAGCGCTGATGTCGGAACTGCGGTTCGACGGCCGGGTGGCGGTGATCACCGGTGCCGGGCGCGGGCTCGGCCGGGCCTACGCCTTACTGCTCGGTTCGCTGGGTGCCAAGGTCGTCGTCAACGACCTCGGCGGCACCATGCGCGGTGAGGGGGTCGACGCCGGGCCCGCCGAGGACGTCGTCAAGGAGATCGTCGCGGCCGGCGGCGAGGCGGTGGCCGCCACCGACTCCGTGACGACGGCCGAGGGCGGGCAGGCGATCGTCCGGACGGCGCTCGACCACTACGGCCGGATCGACATCCTGATCCACAACGCCGGGAACGTTCGGTACGGCTCGCTCACCGAGATGTCCTACGAGGACTTCGACGCCGTTCTCGACGTCCACCTGCGGGGTGCCTTCCACGTCGTGCGGGCGGCGTTCCCGCTGATGAAGGACGCCGGGTACGGGCGGATCGTGCTGACCTCCTCGATCGGCGGGCTGTACGGCAACAAGGCGGTGGCCAACTACGCCTCGGCCAAGGCGGGCGTGGTCGGCCTCTCCCACGTGGTCGCGCTCGAGGGCGCGGAACACGGCGTGACCTGCAACGCCATCGTGCCCGGCGCGCTGACCCGGATGGCGGAGGGCATCGACACCTCGGCCTACCCGCCCATGGGGCCGGAGCTCGTCGCACCGGTGGTGGGCTGGCTCGCCCACGAGTCGTGCTCGGTCACCGGTGAGATGTACGCGGCGATCGCGGGCCGGATCGCGCGCATGTTCATCGGCGAGGTTCCCGGGGTGTACCAGCCTTCCTGGACGGTCGACCAGGTCGCCGAGCGGATCGACGCGATCCGCGACACCAGTGACCCGTGGATCCTGCCCATCGTCCCGTCGGCCCACGTCGAACACATCACGCGCAGCTTCGGGATGGCGACGGGCGGGGCTGGCATCACCGGGCAGACCAGGGACTCCGCCTGACTCCAGCACCACACCGACCATCGCCAAGCCGTATGCGGGCGGACCGCATGTGCGGACTGAAAGGGGGATGGGGTACCGGGCCCGAGCGGCCCGTCCCCTGACTACCAATGGGTGTGAAAGTCTACGAGCGCATTCTGCAGCTGTTCGAGGCCGAGGGCATCAACACCATCTTCGGCATTCCCGACCCGAACTTCGTCCACATGTTCCACCGCGCCGAGGAGCGCGGCTGGACCATCGTCGCGCCGCACCACGAGGAGTCCGCCGGCTTCATGGCGGAGGCCGTGTCGCGGATGACCGGCAAGGCGGCGGTGTGCATCGGCACCCTCGGCCCCGGTGTCGCGAACCTCGCCGGCGCGATGATGTGCGCCAAGGTCGAGAACTCGCCGGTGATCTTCCTCGGTGGGCAGCGGGCGCGGATCACCGAGCAGCGGGTCCGGCGCGGTCGGATCCAGTTCGTGAAGCAGGCCGAGCTGTTCGAGCCGTCGGTCAAGTACAACGCCAGCATCGAGTACGCCGACCAGACCGACGAGGTGATCCGCGAGGGCCTGCGCAAGGCGCTGGGCGGCACCCCCGGGCCGGTCTACATCGAGTACCCCTCGCACATCATCCAGGAGGAGCTCGACCTCCCGGAGCCGGTGGCGCCGTCGGCGTACCGCCTGGTCAACCAGACCGCCGGGCCGGACCGCATCGCCGAGGCCGTGGCCGCCATCAAGGCCGCGAAGCAGCCGATCCTGCTCGTCGGCCACGGTGTCCACACCGCCCGCGCGGGCGAGTCCGTGAAGGCGCTGGCCGACCTGGTCGCCGGGCCGGTGATCCAGACCTCCGGTGGCACCTCGTTCATCAAGGGCCTGGAGGACCGTACCTTCCCGTACGGCTTCTCGGCCGCCTCGATCGACGCCGTGGTGCAGTCCGACCTGGTCGTGGCGATCGGCACCGAGCTCGGCGAGCCGGTGCACTACGGCCGCGGCCGGCACTGGGTCGCGAACGAGGCGAACCGCACCTGGATCCTCATCGAGCAGGACCCGCAGGCGATCGGGGTCAACCGCTCGATCGACGTGCCACTGGTGGGTGACCTGCGCGCGGTCGTCCCGCAGCTGGTCGAGGCCCTCAGGGACTCGCCGCGCACCGCCACCCCGGAGCTCGCGGGATGGATCCGGCAGGATGCCGACCAGCTCGCCGAGCTCGCCGAGACCGCGCCGTCGGGCCGGACCCCGGTGCACCCCGCCCGGCTGATCGTCGAGGCGACGAAGGCGTTCCCCCCGGACGGCATCATGGTCCGCGACGGTGGCGCCATCACGATCTTCGGCTGGACCTACTCGCAGGCCAAGCCGAACGACGTCATCTGGAACCAGAACTTCGGCCACCTGGGCACCGGGCTGCCCTACGCGGTCGGCGCCGGTGTCGCCGACGGCGGCCGCCGGCCGCTGATGCTCATCACCGGCGACTCGTCGTTCCAGTTCCACATCGCCGAACTGGAGACCGCGGCCCGGCTCAACCTGCCGCTCGTCTGCGTGGTCAGCGTCGACTACGCCTGGGGCCTGGAGGTCGGCGTCTACAAGCGGACGTTCGGCCAGGGCTCGCTGGAGACCGGCGTGCACTGGAGCAAGGAGACCCGGTTCGACAAGATCGCCGAGGGCTTCGGCTGCTACGGCGAGTACGTCGAGCGCGAGGAGGACATCGCGCCGGCGATCAAGCGCGCCTACGCCAGCGGGAAGACCGCCGTCATCCACGTGCCGGTCGACCCGAAGGCGAACTCGGAAGAAATGCCGAACTACGACGAGTTCCGCACCTGGTATGCGGAAGGAACTCAGTGAGAATCCGGCCGAACCAGTCGGCTGACATCCGTCCGCGTGCCTTAGGAGAGGACCTTCCGGGATTATGCGCGAGTATCTGAAGTTTTACATCGGCGGGAAGTGGGTAGACCCGGCGGAGGCGGCGACGTTCGACGTCGTGAACCCGGCGACCGAGGAGGTGGCCGGCCGCGTCTCCGCCGGTTCCGCCGCCGACGTCGACCGGGCGGTCGCCGCGGCGAAGGCCGCGTTCCCGAGCTACTCGGCGACCAGCCGGGAGGAGCGCGTCGAGCTGCTCCAGTCCATCTCGGACGTCTACCAGAAGCGCTCGGCCGACCTCGGTGCCGCGCTCACCGAGGAGATCGGTGCCCCGGCGGCACTGGCCAACGGTTTCCAGGTGGGCCTGGGTGCCGGCCACCTGGCCACCGCCATCGAGAACCTGAAGACCTACTCCTTCGAGCAGGTGCGCGGCGGCTCGCTGGTCGTGCAGGAGCCGATCGGGGTCGCCGGCCTGATCACGCCGTGGAACTGGCCGATCAACCAGATTGTGGTGAAGGTCGTGCCGGCACTGGCCACCGGCTGCACGGTCGTGCTCAAGCCGTCGGAGAACTCGCCGTTCACCGCGCAGATCCTGGCCGAGATCTTCGAGGCCGCCGGCGTGCCGGCCGGCGTGTTCAACCTGGTCCAGGGCGACGGGCTCGGCGTCGGCGTGCCGCTGTCGTCGCACCCGGACGTCGACCTGATCTCCTTCACCGGCTCGACCCGCGCCGGCATCGAGATCGCCCGCAACGCCGCCGCGACCGTCAAGCGGGTGACCCAGGAGCTGGGCGGCAAGAACCCGAACATCATCCTCGATGACGCCGACCTGGCCGAGAACGTCACCAAGGGCGTCGCCGGCGTGATGCTCAACTCGGGCCAGACCTGCAGCGCCGCGACGCGGATGCTCGTCCCGGCCGGCCGGCTGGACGAGGTGATCGAGGCCGCCCGCGCGGCCGCCGAGGCGACGACCGTCGGCGACCCCACCACCGAGGTCGCCATCGGCCCGGTGGTCTCCGGCGCCCAGTTCGACAAGATCCAGGCCCTGATCCAGAAGGGCATCGACGAGGGCGCGACCCTCATCGCCGGCGGCGTCGGGCGCCCCGAGGGCCTCACCCGGGGCTTCTACGTGCGCCCGACCGTCTTCGTGAACGTGCGCAACGACCAGACCATCGCCCGTGAGGAGATCTTCGGGCCGGTCCTGACGATTCTCAGCTACGACAGCCTGGACGAGGCGGTCGAGATCGCCAACGACACCGAGTACGGCCTGGCGGGCGCCGTGGCGGGGGCGGACCTGGAGCAGGCCCGGGCCGTCGCCCGCCGCATCCGCGCCGGGTGGGTCACCATCAACGACGGTTTCGACTTCGACGCCCCGTTCGGTGGCATCAAGAAGAGCGGCAACGGCCGCGAGTGGGGCGAGTTCGGTTTCCACGAATATCTGGAGACCAAGGGAATTCTCGGCTATCAGTAGGGCGAGCGGCCGCCTGTCCGTTCGGGCGGCCGATCGTTCGCGTCGAAAGGGCTGTATTCTCCGATGTTTTCTGCGATCCTCATCGAAAAAGGCGAGTCGGGCCAGGCCGCCCGCGTCACGAGCCTCGACGATTCGGCGCTGCCGGAAGGCGACGTCACCGTCGACGTCGAGTACTCGACGCTGAACTACAAGGACGGTCTCGCCATCACCGGGAAGTCACCGGTGGTGCGCAGGTTCCCGATGGTGCCCGGTATCGACCTGGTCGGTGTCGTCACCGAGAGCTCGCACGCGGACTGGAAGCAGGGCGACCGCGTCGTGCTCAACGGCTGGGGCGTGGGGGAGACGCACTGGGGCGGACTCGCGCAGCGCGCGCGGCTCAAGGGTGACTGGCTGGTGCCACTGCCCTCAGCCTTCACCCCGCGCCAGTCGATGGCCATCGGCACGGCCGGCTACACGGCGGGCCTGTGCGTCGACGCACTGCTGAACTTCGGCGTCCGCCCGGACCAGGGCGAGGTCCTGGTCACCGGGGCGACCGGCGGTGTCGGCAGTGTCGCGGTCGCGCTCCTGACCAAGGCCGGCTTCAAGGTGGCGGCCGCCACGGGGAAGGCATCGGAGGCTGACTACCTCAGGCAGCTCGGCGCGGTGACGGTCATCGACCGCGCCGAGCTCTCCGGGCCGGGCAAGCCGATGCAGAAGGAGCGCTGGGCCGGGGTCGTCGACTCCGTCGGCAGCCACACGCTGGCGAACGCCACCGCGCAGACGCGGTACCGCGGCGCGGTCGCCGCCTGCGGGCTGGCCCAGGGGATGGACTTCCCGGCGTCGGTCGCGCCGTTCATCCTGCGCGGTGTCTCGCTGCTCGGCATCGACAGCGTCATGGCGCCGTCGGCCCCGCGGCTCGCGGCCTGGTCGCGGCTCGCGTCCGACCTGGGCGCCGGTGCCCTGGAGCTCATCGCCGAGGAGATCGCGCTGGGCGACGTGATCGCCGCGGCTGGCCGGCTGCTGGACGGCACCGTCCGCGGCCGCATCGTCGTCGACGTCAACCGATAGGGGAGCACAGCATGAGCGAGACGTCAGGAGAATCCGAGACCCCCACCCTCGACCTCACCGATGTCGACCACCGGGTGGGCAAGCCCATCGGTGGCGGGCAGCTGTGGGAGCCGTGCGCCCCGTCGGACATCCGCCGCTGGGTGATGGCGATGGACTACCCGAACCCGTTGCACTGGGACCAGGAGTTCGCGCAGAAGAGCAAGTTCGGCGGCCTGATCGCACCGCAGTCCATCGCCGTCGCGCTGGACTACGGGCACGGTGCCGCGCCGGCCTGCGTCGGCTACATCCCCGGCAGCCACCTGATCTTCGGCGGCGAGGAGTGGTGGTTCTACGGCACCCGCGTGCGGGTCGGCGACACGCTGTTCCAGAAGCGCCGTTTCCACGACTACAAGGTGGCGGACACCAAGTTCGCCGGACCCACCATGTTCTCCCGTGGGGACACCGTCCACCGCAACCAGCTCGGCGACCTCGTCGCCCGTGAGCGTTCGACGGCCATCCGCTACCTCGCCTCCGAGGCGGAGAAGCGGGGCATGTACGAAAGCCAGTACGGCGAGAAGAAGCGCTGGACGCAGGCCGAGCTCGAGGAGATCGACAAGCTCCGCACCGAGTGGCTGCTGTCGAACCGGGCCGGCGTCTCCCCGGCGTTCGAGGACGTCAAGGTCGGAGACACCCTGCCCCGGCGGGTGATCGGCCCGCACACCATCGCCAGCTTCACCACCGAGTACCGGGCGTTCCTGTTCAACATCTGGGGCACCTTCTTCTGGGACGCGCCCAAGGGCATCAAGGACCCGTGGGTCTACCAGGACCCGGGCTGGGTCGAGGGCTTCGGGTTCGACGAGGAGGGCGCGAAGATCGACCCCCGGCTGCGGGACGGTCTCTACGTCGGCCCGTCGCGCGGGCACATCGACGCGGACAAGGCCAGCGAGGTCGGCATGGCCCGCGCCTACGGCTACGGCGCCACGATGGGTGCCTGGTGTACCGACTACCTGGCGTACTGGGCGGGCCACGAGGGCATGGTGCGCCACAACAAGGCGAGCTTCCGGCTGCCGGCCTTCGAGGGTGACGTCACCTACTTCGACGCCGAGATCATCGGCAAGGAGGAGCAGTCCGTCTGGGGCGTGCCGCTGGTGCAGGTGAAGCTGAGGCTGACCAACCAGGACGGCGGCGTGCTGGTGGACTGCACGGCCGAGGTCGAGCTTCCGTACGGCAGCGAACGCGAAATCACCGGGGACTGACCGTGACTGCGGCGAACGTGAACGGCGCCGTGCCGTCCCAGCAAACCGTGTCGGGGCCGGAGGCCGCCGCGGCAGCTTCGGGTGCCGCGGCTGTCTCGGGTGCCGCTTCGGGTGCCGCGGCGGTCGTTCTGGACCAGTCGGTCGTGGCGGGGCCGGCGGACGTCGGGGAACCGTCGGTCGTGTCGGGGCCGCCGCTGAGCTCGGAGCCGGGCCTGGGGTCGCTGACCCTGCCCGGCTTCCTCCGGGAGGTCACCGAGGCCTTCGGTGACCGGGAGGCTCTGGTCTGGCACACGGCCGACGGCGTCGAGCGGTGGACCTACACCGACCTGTGGGAGCGCGCGGTCGAGGTCGCGGCCGCGCTGCGGGCTGTCGGCGTGGGCAGGGACTGCCGGGTCGGCGTCCTGATGACGAACCGCCCCGAGTGGGTCTCGGCCATGTTCGGGGTGAGCCTGGCCGGCGGTGTCGCGGTCGTGCTCAGCACCTTCTCGACGGCGCCGGAGCTCGATCACCTCCTGCAGGTGTCCGGGGTCTCGGTGCTGCTGTTCGAGCGGATGGTCGTGAAGAAGGACTTCGCGGCCATGCTGACCGAGCTGGACCCGGGCATCACCCGGGCCGTGCCCGGCGGGCTGGAGTCCTCCCGGTTCCCGTTCCTGCGACGGCTCGCCGTGATCGGGCCGGGCGCGGCGGGTGGCGCGATCGAGTCCTGGGAGGACTTCCTGGCCGCGGGCCGGTCGGAGCCACGGGAGCTGGTCGAGGCCACCGCGGCCTCCGCCCAGCCCAGTGACCTGGCAGCGCTGTTCTTCTCCTCCGGCTCCACCAGCCGGCCGAAGGGCATCCTCAACTCGCACCGGGGCATCGCCGTCCAGCTGTGGCGCTTCCGCCGCCTGTACGGGTTCTCGCCCGAGGACGACATCCGCAGCTGGGCCGCGAACGGCTTCTTCTGGTCCGGCAACTTCTGCATGGTGCTCGGGAACACCTTCTCCTGCGGCGGGTCGGTGGTGCTGCAGGCGACGATGGTTCCCGACGAGGCGCTGCGGCTGCTGGAGACCGAGCGGGTCACCTTCCCGTTCGCCTGGCCGCACCAGTGGGCGCAGCTCGAGGCGGCGCCGAACTGGAACGACGTCGACCTCAGCAGCCTGCGGTACGTCGACGTCAGCACCCCGATCGCGCGGCACCCCACGGTGACCGCCCGGTGGCACGAGCCGGGGCACGCCTACGGCAACACCGAGACGTTCACCCTGAGCACCGGGCTGCCGGCGAACACGCCGGAGGAGACGCACCGCAACAGCAGCGGCGAGGCGTTACCCGGTGTCACGATCAAGATCGTTGACCCGTTGACGGGCGTGGTGGTCCCGCGCGGCGAGCAGGGCGAGATCTGCGTCAAGGGCCCCACACTCATGCTCGGTTACCTGGGGACCCCGCTGGACGAGACCCTCGACGCGGAGGGCTTCTTCCGGACCGGTGACGGTGGCTACCTCGACACCGACGGCCTGCTCTTCTGGAAGGGCAGGCTGAACGACATCATCAAGACGGGCGGTGCGAACGTCTCGCCGCGCGAGGTGGACGAGGCGCTCGCGACCTTCCCCGGGGTCAAGGTCACCCAGACCGTCGGGGTGCCGCACGACACACTTGGTGAGCTCGTCGTCTCCTGCGTCGTGCTGCACGAGGGCGTGCGGGCCGAGGCGGAGGAGATCCGCGGCTACCTCAAGGAGCGGCTGGCGACCTACAAGGTTCCCCGCCAGGTCCTCTTCTTCGACGAGGACGACATCGAGCTCACCGGCTCCGCGAAGGTGAAGACGGCCGAGCTGCGCACCCTCGCGGCGGCCCGCCTGGAACGTGCCGGGGTGCTCTGACGGCGCTTCCCGGCCGGCCCTCGGAGGGGGCGCGGAACCCCTCCAGGACACCCTCCGCGGTGTCCTCCGCGCCCCCTCCACGGTAATTCCCGGCCTGTCGTACCGACCGGCCGGGTCGTGCTGACAAAACATTTCGCCGGGTGTGATCAAGAATCGCGCTCCGGCTCGTCGGCATGCCATAAGCGAGTTGACGCCCGGTGATGTGGTTGACGGTTGTTTGGCAAAGTCGTAGCCTGAATCCACCTTTTTCCGCCCCGCGGTTCCCGTGATCTGCCTCTGGTTTTCCGTGCTGGGTGAGACGATGGTGCTGCGCCCTGACCCGGAATTTCTCGACCACGGCCCCGTACCGGGAAAGCCTTTGCGTCCGGATGTGTGCGGACCGGCTTTTCTGGTGGCCGCCGTCTCCGGGTGTGCGGGTGAGCCGGCGATGCGGGTGTGCCGACCCGCGGACAACGAGGAGGGCTGGGCCTTGCCTGACGAGCTGAAGCGGCGTGCCACCGCACCGGACCGAGCATTGCCGGACCGAGCATTGCCGGACCAGGCGTCGCCGGACCGAGGGCTGCCGGACGGAACGGTGACAGACCGGGCGTTACGACGTGGCTGGTCGGCCGGAGACATGGTCGTTCGGGACGGCGCGGCCTGGGATAACCGTGGGCAGGCCGGTCAGGGAGGCCCGCTCCACCGGGTCCTCCCCGCCGAGCGGACCGCCCCTCGCCGCACGCACTGCACCACCCCCGGGGCCCCGGAGCTGGGTCTGTGACCGCCCGCGTCGCGATCGTCACCGGCGGTGCCTCGGGCATCGGCGGGGCCATCGCCCGCCGGCTGGCCGCCGACGGGGCCGCCATCGCGATCTTCGACCTGGACGGTGAGTCCGCCCGCGTGGCGGCCGCCGCGCTCGAGGCGGTGGGCGGGACCGCACGCGGGTACACCGTGGACGTGACCGACCGGGCCGCTGTCGACGCCGGGGTGGAGCAGACCCGCGGCGATCTGGGCCGCCCCACGATCCTGGTGAACTCCGCGGGCATGACCCCGCCGCCGACCCCGTTCCTCGACACGACGTTCGAGTTGTGGCGGCGCACGATCTCGGTGAATCTCGACGGCACTTTCCACTGCTGCCAGTCGGTGCTTCCGGACATGGTCGCCGAGGGCTGGGGGAGAATTGTGAACATCTCCTCCTCCAGCATGCACAGCGGTGTTCCGCGGCTCAGCTCCTATGTCACCGCGAAATCCGGTGTGGTGGGTCTGACCAAGGTGCTCGCGCTGGAGTTCGGGCCGCGGGGCGTCACGGTCAACACCATCCCGCCGGGATTCATCGACACACCCATGCTGCGGGCCTCCGAGAAGGAAGGCCTGATGAAGACCGAGGAGCAGATCGCGAGGACCCCGGTCGGCCGCATCGGCCAGCCGGAGGACATCGCGGCCGCCTGTGCCTTCCTCATCAGGGAGGAGGCCGGTTACATCACCGGCCAGGTCATCGGCGTCAACGGCGGCCGCAACACCTGATGGTCGGCGCGGGCAGGAAGGCGGGGAGTCACCGAGATGCCACGGATATCACCGCAGCCGGCGACCGACTGGTCACCGGAGGCGAGGGCCGTGTTCGACTCCTTCCGGGACGCCGCGCGCAGCGGCGTCCCGGCCGCGCCCGCGCCCGCGCCCGGGGGCGGCGCAGCGGCTGACGCAGCTACGACCGACGTGGCCGCGGCGGGTGCCGCCGACGACGGTCCGAGCGGGGCCAACGTCTTCGGCACGCTGGCCCGCCACCCCGCCCTCGCCGAGGCGTTCCTCGCGTTCAACGGCCACGTCCTCTACGGGTCGTCGCTGCCGCCGCGGCTCAGCGAGCTGCTGATCCTGCGGGTCGCGGCACTGCGCCGGTGTGGCTACGAATGGGCCCAGCACGCCCTGCGGGCGCAGGATTTCGGGATCACCGCCGAGGAGATCGCGCGGGTCGTCGAGGGCCCGGCCGCCCCCGGCTGGTCGGCCACCGACCGCACGTTGCTGGCGGCGGTCGACGAACTGCTCGCCGGGGCGGCGGTGGGTGCCACGACCTGGGCCGCGCTCGCCGGGTTCCTCGACGAACGGCAGCTCATGGACGTGGTCGCCACGGTCGGCGCGTACGACCTGGTGGCGATGATGTTCCTGTCCTTCGGCGTCGAGCCCGACCCGGACATCGTCGCGTACCTGCCCGAGGGCTGGTAGGTCGGCGCGGCCCGGCCGCGCCGCGCCGCGGTGGTAGCCGGTTCCGCGGAACCGGTTCCGCGGGCGGTCGGTCCAGCGGGCGGTCGGCTTACCGGGCGGTCCAGCCGCCGTCCACCACGATCGTCTGCCCGGTGACGTAACGCCCGGCGTCGCTGGCCAGCCACACCACCGCGCCGGTGATGTCCTCGGCGCTGCCCTCCATCGGCAGCGGGGTGTTGCGGCGCAGGTACTCGGTGGAGCGCTCGCTGTCGTAGAGCGGCCCGGTGATCTCGCTGCGGAAGAACCCGGGCGCCACCGTGTTCACCCGGATCGAGTGCCGCGCCCACTGCACCGCCAGTTCGGAGGTCAGCCCGGACAGCCCGGCCTTGCTGGCCGCGTAGGACGCCTGCGGAATCCCCGGGATGCCGACCCGCCCGCTGATCGACGAGATGTTGATGATCGTGCCCCGCCCGACCGCCAGCATGTGCGGCTGGACGTCCTGGGCGAGCAGGAACGGGGCCAGCAGGTTGAGGTCGACCGTGCGCCGGCTGGCGTCCAGCGGCTCGGCCTCGGCGCGCTCGTAGGTGAACATGGAGCCGGCGCCGTTCACGAGGATCTCGGGCCGGCCCAGCTGCTCGGCCACGGCCGGCACGACCGTGCGCACCTGGTCGAGATCCGACAGGTCACAGGTGACCGCCGCGCCGTCGATCTCCTTGGCGAGCTCGGTGAGCCGGTCGAGCCGGCGGGCCACGACGGCGACCCGCGCCCCGAACCCGGCCAGCGCCCGCGCGACCGCGACACCGAGGCCGGAGGAGGCGCCGGTGACGATCGCCACCCGGCCGTCGAGATCGAACATCCGGGCTGCGGCTTCGGTGGCCGGCGTCACGCGTTCTCCCCTCCGGGGTCCTCCGGCCGGTCCTGACCGGCCCCGACCCGCTCCGACCCTAACGATGACCTCGCTATCCTTGCAAGGATTAGTGCTCGGTCGGCGAGTGGGAGCCGGGTCCCGGGGCGGCTGGCGGTCCGGCGAGTCGGATGCGGCTGTTGTCCCAGCGCAGCAGCCGTCCCTGTGGGTCCAGCCGGAGCACGGCGCGCTCGGCGTAGGCGGCGCGGACGGCGGCCGGCAGCCGTTCCGGCGGGAGCCGGAACCCGGCGTACTTCGTGTCGAGCAGGTCGCGGACCCGCCGGCGCGCAGCATCGTCGTCCACCACCTGCAGCCGGCCGCTGACGTGCACCGCGCGCAGGTCCACCCACGCCCGGCCGGCCTCCACGAGGAACGCCGCGCGTGGGTCGCGGCGCACCCGCGCCAGCTTGGCCGCCCGCGGCGGCGTCGACAGGTACACGGCGCGGCCGAGGACGACGAACCACATCGGCAGCGTGACCGGCGCGCCGTCCGCGCGCAGCGTCGTGAGGATCCCGGTGTGCGCCCCGGCCACGAACTCCCAGGCCTCGTCCTCGGTCACCGGCTCAACGGCGGGTGTCGACGAGATCGGACAGGCCGGCGCGCTGGACCTTGCCCATCGCGTTCACCGGCAGTGCGTCGACCTGCGCCCAGAACTCGGGCACCTTGTACGGGGAGAGCTCGCGGCGGCACAGTTCCGCGAGCGCGGCCATGTCCAGCGGCGGGCCGGCGCTCTCGACGACGGCGGCGACGCGCTGGCCGAGCCGGTCGTCGGGCACCGGGCACACCGCGACCCGCACGACGTCCGGATGGGTGGCGATGACCCGCTCGACCTCCAGCGGGTAGACGTTGGCGCCGCCGCGGATGATGACGAGCTTCTTGCGGTCCAGGACGGAGAGCCAGCCGTCGCCGTCCACGGTGCCCACGTCGCCGGTGGCGAAGGGGCCGGGCTCTGGTGGGCGGACCTGGCCCTGCTCCCAGTAGCCGAGCAGCGGACGCCACAGGCCCGCCCACGGCCCGCTGGTCGCCCCGGCGAGCCGGAGCTCGCCGAGCTCACCCGCCGGCAGCCGGGTGCCGGCGTCGTCGTAGGCGGCGACGTCGTAGTGCGGCAGCACCTGGCCGCTGCTGCCCGCGCGCCACGCGCCGTCCGGCGGGTCGATCGCGACCACCGTCGGCGCCTCGCTCAGGCCGTAGGTGACCCGCGGCACCAGGCCGTGCGCGGCGGCGAACGCGGTGCGCAGCGCCTCCGGGGTGTCGCTGCCGCCGCTCCAGACCTCCCGCAGGGAGCTCAGGTCGGCCTCCTGGCGGGCGGCGAGGTCGTGGAGCTGGGCCGGCGCCCCGTTCCACACTGTGACCTTCCGGGAGGAGATCCAGTCGACGACGCCGCTGACGTCACGGCGGTTCATCACCACCGCGCAGCCGCCGGCCTGGGCCGTGAGCAGTGTCGACAGGACCAGCATGTTGAGGATCGTCATCGGGAAGCTGTCGCCCTTGCGCAGCTGGGGCCCCCAGCCGCGGGTCGCGACGAGGACCGCGCCGGGCAGCAGCAGGTTGCGCTGGCTGTGCACGACCGCCTTGGGACGTCCCGACGTCCCGCTGGTGAACCCGATGCCCGCGGGCGCGTCGAGGTCGAGGGCGAGGCCGGCGGGCGGAGTCGTCCTCCCACGGGCGAGCAGGTCCGCCCAGCGGTCGGGGTCGACCCGGCCGGGGGTCTCCAGCAGGCAGCGCGGCCCGGCGAGCACGACGGCGGGGCCGCAGACCTCGTGCAGGTCCTGCTGCTCGGCGGCGGTCAGCGCCTCACCGATGCCGGCCCAGACGGCGCCGATCCGCTGCGCGCCGTGGAAGGCGGCGACGATGTCGAGGTCGTTGGGCAGGCAGGCGGCGACCCGGTCGCCGGGGCGCACGCCCAGCGACCACAGCGCGCCGGCCGCGCGGGAGGCCTGCTCGTCGAGGTCGGCGTACGTCCACGACCCGCTGGCGGCCTCGATGGCGGTCGCCTCGGGACGGGTGGCCAGGGCGTCGTCCAGAACCCGGGCGATCGGCCGCAGCGGAGGTACCCCGGGCGGCCGCGCCCCGCCGGCGCCGGGTCCGGCTCCCGGTTCGGGGGCCGGCCCACCGGACCGGGGCGCGGTCCGATCGGTGGACTGGTCAGGGGGCTGTGGCGCGTCGCCGGAGCTGCTCACGACATCTTGATAGCACTATCCTTGCAAGGATTCATCCTCTACTGTCGATGGGCACCGCTCCGGACGTCGCAGCACCGGAGACGGGCAATGCTGGGATCGAGGCCATGCACCGCCCGCCGTGCGCCACCCTCCAGGCACCGGCCTCCGGACACCGGGCTGCCGGCTCCTCGCGCAGCCGGACCGCGCCGCGGCCCGGCCGGTGGGGGAGTTCCGGACGCGCGGTGTGCCGCCGCACCCCCTGGGCGCCGGCGATCCACCAGCAGCCAGTACCCGGCCTCCGCGGCAGCGGCGGCCCGGGCCTCATGGATGGTAGGGGTGGTCGATACGTGAAGGCTGTGACCGGCACCGCCGCATCTGGTACCAAGGAATGACGCATTCCGGCCCGCTTTCCGGCGTCCGCGTCATCGATCTCACCGCGATGGTGATGGGACCGTACTGTACCCAGATCATGGCCGACATGGGCGCGGACGTGATCAAGATCGAGCCGCCGGCCGGAGACAACACCCGTTACATCTCGGTCGGCCCGCGGCCGGGCATGGCCGGCGTCTTCGTCAACGTCAACCGGGGCAAGCGCAGCGTCGTGCTGGACCTGCGCAGCCCGGCGGGCGCGGCGGCGCTACGCGAGCTCGTCGTCGACGCGGACGTCTTCATCCACTCGATGCGGGCGAAGGCGATCGACCGGCTCGGGTTCGGCTACGAGGCGGTCGCCGCGCTCAACCCGTCCGTCGTCTACACCAACTGCTACGGCTACAGCCGCCGGGGGCCGGATGCGGACCTCACCGCCTACGACGACACCATCCAGGCCGAGTGCGGGATTCCCTACGCCCAGGAGCAGCTCACCGGTGAGGCCAGCTACGTCGGCACCATCATGGCCGACAAGGTCGCCGGCCTGACCGCGCTGTACGCCACGATGATGGCGCTGTTCCACCGGGAGCGCACCGGCGAGGGGCAGGAGGTCGAGGTCGCGATGTTCGAGACCATGGCCGCGTTCATGCTCGTCGAACACGCCAACGGGGCCATGTTCAGCCCCGCCCTCGGGCCCGCCGTCTACCCGCGGGCCGTCGCGCCGAACCGGCGTCCGCACCGCACCAGCGACGGCTACATCTCCGTGCTCGTCTACAACGACAAGCAGTGGTCCGCCTTCGTCAACGCGGTGAAGCCACCCTGGGCGGGGGAGCACCTCGCCACCCTGGAACAGCGCGCGCGCCAGATCGACACCGTCTACGCGCTGCTCGGGGA
Source organism: Parafrankia sp. FMc2 (assembly GCF_041008525.1). Lineage (NCBI taxonomy): Bacteria > Bacillati > Actinomycetota > Actinomycetes > Frankiales > Frankiaceae > Parafrankia > Parafrankia sp. FMc2. The sequence goes on from NZ_JBFLUG010000004.1 coordinate 94,396, forward strand.
GACCTTCCGGGAGCACACCACGCAGTACTGGCTCGACCTGCTGCAGTCGCTCGACGTCCCCGCCGCGCCGGTGCGCTCCCTCGACGACCTGTTCGACAACCCGCACCTGAACAGCGTCGGCTTCTTCGAGACGGTCGACACCGACGACGGCCCGGTGCGGTTCCCCGGCACCCCCGCCTGGTTCTCGCGCACCCCCGGCCGGGTCGCCGGCCCCGCCCCGCGGCTCGGCGCCCACACCCGCGAGGTCCTCGACGGCCGTCCCGGCACGGCAGAGGAACGTCCGGCCACCCGCGCCGCCCGAGCAGACGGAGGTTGACCATGGCCAACATCGTGCACGTGCTGACGACCTCGGCGCAGCGGTACCCGGACCGCACCGCCGTCCGCCACGCCGGGCACCGGACGTCCTACCGGGAGCTGCGGGAGCAGGCGGCCCGGTTCGGCTCGGCGCTGCTGCGGCGCGGTCTGGAGCCCGGCGACCGGGTGGCGCTGTTCCTGCCGAACTGCGGGCAGTACCTGACCGCCCTCTTCGGCGCCTGGTACGCCGGCCTGGTGGCCGTGCCGATGAACGCCAAGCTCGCAGGCCCGGAGGTCGCGGTGATCCTGGGCGACAGCGGTGCCCGCGCGCTCGTCCACGGCACCCCGGCCGCCCCGATGATCGCCGGGCTCGGCCTGGCCGACCTGCACACCGTGCAGGTGGACGTCACTGCTCCCGGCGGGGACGAGTTCGGCCGGCTGCTCACCGAGGGTGACCCCGGTTTCGCGCCGGCGGAGGTGGCTGCCGACGATCTCGCCTGGCTGTTCTACACGTCCGGGACGACCGGGCGGCCCAAGGGCGCCCAGCTGACCCACCGCAACCTCACGGTCATGACCTGGACGCTGCTCGCCGACGTCTGCGCCTACACGCCGGACGACGTCGCCCTGCACATCGCCCCGCTGTCGCACGGCAGCGGGCTGTACGCGCTGGGTTCGATCGCCCGCGGCACCGACAACCTCATCTACGACGGAGGCGGGTTCGACCCCGCCGCGGTCCTCGACCTGATCGCGCGGGAGCGGGTCACCGTCCTGGCGTTCCTCGTCCCGACGATGATCGTCCGCCTGCTCGCGGTGGAGGGGAAGCCGGACACCAGCTCCCTGCGCTGCGCCGTCTACGGGGGTGCGCCGATCCACGTCGAGCACTCCCGGGCGATGATCGAGCGGTTCGGGCCGGTGTTCGTCCAGATCTACGGCCAGGGCGAGTCGCCGATGACCGTCACCTACCTCAACCACGCGACCGCGCCGGACGCTCCGCTCGACTCCGCCGGTGTCGCGCACCCGGGGATCGAGGTCGGCATCCTCGACGCCGACGACCGCCCGGTGCCGGCGGGCGAGGAGGGCGAGGTCTGCGTCCGAGGGGACGTCGTGATGCGCGGATACTGGAACAACCCGGACGCGACGGCGCGCGCACTGCGCGGAGGCTGGCTGCACACCGGCGACATCGGCCGGATCGACGAGCGCGGGGTCCTCTTCCTGCTCGACCGCAGCAGCGACGTGATCATCTCCGGCGGGGCCAACATCTACCCGCGCGAGGTCGAGGAGGCGCTCGTCCAGCATCCGGCCGTGGCCGAGGTCGTGGTCTTCGGGGTGCCGGACGAGACCTGGGGCGAGAACGTCGTCGCCGCGGTGGTGCCCGCCACGACCCCGCCCCCGCCCGAGGGCGAGCTGATCAGCTTCAGCACCACCCACATCGCGAGCTTCAAGAAGCCGAAGAAGATCATCTATCTGGAGGCGCTGCCGAAGAGCGCCTACGGCAAGGTCCTGCGGCGCGAGGCCCGCAGACTCGTCCTGGCCGACGACTGACAGGGCGCCGGCCGGACCGGGCGCAGCCGAGCCCGGCTGCGCCCGGACCGTCAGAGGTCAGACGGAGACGATGTCCTTGCGCAGCGGGGCGAGTACGGCCCCGATCTGGCCGGTGGTCTCGGCCGGGACGCCGAGACCACGCAGGGACGCCACCAGGTGGTCGACGACCGCGTCGAAGTGGGCGTCGGAGATGTTGAGCGGACGGTGGACGCGGGGAAGGTCCCGGCCCTGGTAGATCTCCGGTCCGCCGATCGCCGCGGCGATGAAATCCCGCTGGTGTGCCTTGAGGCTCGGAATGTCACGGCCGGCGAAGAAGGGCGCAAGATCCGGGTCCGCGGTCACGCGAACGTAGAACTCGTCGACCGCTGCCTCCACGGCCTTCGCGCCGCCGATCGCGTCGTAGATGCTCACCAGAGACTCGCTTTCGCAGAATGACCCGTCCAGGGCCGCGCCGGACCGCGCGCGCTTCCCGGCAGGGTCGTTACAGGTGTGTGCCCGACGCTTTCACTGAACCGCGGCGGCAATGCCCGCAGAAAGGGGCCATTGTCGGCTCCGGGCAGTCGGACGGCCGATGCGGCCGGGCCATCCGCCCCCTTAGTCCACTCCGTGAGCGCAGGTTGCCGGCCTGTGACGGATCGCGGCGCGGGCGCACCACCGGATATGACTGTGAGGGGCACGCGCGGCTGGCGTCGCGCGGACAGCTGCCGGCGGCGGGTGGCAGCCGGCGGGCGGCCGGTGGCGGTGGTGGCTGGTGGCCGGTGGCGGCCGGTGGCGGCGCGAGGCGACGGACGGGAGCGTGCGGAGATGGGTGCGACGGAACGGGTCACCACGAGGTTCACGGCCGAGTCGACGGCGGCGGAGGTGCTGGCGGACGTCGACCTGAGCGGCCACCGGTCGGTGGTGACCGGAGCGTCGTCCGGCATCGGTGTCGAGACAGCCCGGGCCCTCGCCGGCGCGGGCAGCGAGGTGACCCTCGCGGTGCGTGACGTCGAGGTCGGCCGGCGGGTGGCCGCGGACATCACCGCCACCACCGGCAACGCCGCCCTCCGCGTCGCCCGGCTCGACCTCGCGGACCTCGCCTCGATCGCGGCGTTCGCGGCCGGCTGGTCGGGCCCGCTGCACGCCCTGGTCAACAACGCCGGGATCATGGCGACGCCGGAGCTGCGCACCCCGCAGGGCTGGGAGCTGCAGTTCGGCACCAACCACCTCGGCCACTTCGCCCTGGCCGGCGGGCTGCGGCCCGCGCTGGCCGCGGCGGGTGGGGCCCGGGTGGTGGCGGTGAGTTCGGCGGCGCACCTGCGGTCCGCGGTGGAGTTCGACGACATCCACTTCGAGCGCCGCCCGTACCACCCGTGGGCGGCCTACGGCCAGTCCAAGACCGCCAACGTCCTGTTCGCGGTCGAGGCCACCCGCCGCTGGGCGGCGGACGGCATCACCGCCAACGCACTGATGCCCGGCGCCATCATGACGAACCTGCAGCGGCACATCGACTCCGGCGAGGCCGAGCGGGTACGGGCCCGCAGCGGCGTCCCGGCGCGGGCCTGGAAGACGGTGGAGCAGGGCGCGGCCACCTCGGTACTGCTCGCTGCCTCGCCACTGCTCGACGGCGTCGGCGGGCGGTACTTCGAGGACTGCGCCGAGGCCCCCCTGCACACTCCCGGCAGCGTCAGCGGAGTCGCGCTCCACGCGCTGGACCCGGCCGCCGCCGAACGCCTCTGGGACGTCAGCCTGCACACCCTCGGGTAACCGCACTCGCCTGACCGCACTCGCCGTCCAGCGCGCCGCACAGCCCTCACCCTCGGTATCGAACTGATTGTCGAGGGCCAGGGGCGGGCACGGTGACACCGTGATGTGCGCTGCCCGGCCGACACCCGAGGCCGCCCGGCGCCGCCTCACCGGGGCGGCGGCGACCGAGCTGGTCGTGGTGGCCACGGTGCTCGTGGTCGCCACGGTGATCGCCGGGCTCGTCCTTCCCCGGCGGGCCGTGTTGATCGCCGTTCGGGGGATCATGCTGGCCGCCCTGTTCCTCGGCGGGGGGGCCTGCCTGGTGACGGGCCTGCGCCGGCGGGGTGTCGAGCGCGCCTGGCGATTACTCGTCGGCATGCTCCTGGTGGGCGTCGGCGGGGGGATGATCCAGGTCCTCACCGGTTTCGTCGGCGGCGGACCGGCTGTTCCCCGGGCGACACCCGCCTACCTGATCTATCTGGTGCCGCAGGCCTTCGGGCTCGCCGGCGTCCTGCTGTACCCGACACACCCGGTGATGCCCCGGGAGAACGGCACCGGCCTGGGCCGCCTGCCACGGTGGCCGATGGTGCTGGTCCTGGACGGCCTGGTCGTCACCGGGGCCGTCACCCTGCTGGCATGGATCTTCGTCCTCGAGGAGGCCGTCGGCGCCGGCCCCCTCACCGAGGGCCCGATCTTCACGATCGTCATCGTCGCCGCCAACCTGGTGCTGACGGTCGTGGTCATCCTCGTTGCGGCGTTCCGGCAGGGGCGCGCCGAGAAGGGCCTGGGCCTGCTGGTGGCCGGCCTGCTCGCCATGACGGTCACCTTCACCTGGTACGCGTCCGCGGTCGTGCGCGGGCTGACCGACGTCCCACCGATCGCCGACACGTTCCTGGTCGCCGCGCCGCTGCTGATCGGGCTCGCAGCGCTGGCACCCGACGGTTCGCGGGCAGCCGGCGCCGCCCGGGCGCCGACGGCGGTCCCCCCGGCGGGCGAGGACGAGGCCGCGTGGTCTGGCGCGCAACCGGGCCCGTTCCTGTCACCGCGGCGCCGCGTCTGGCACGCGATGCTGCCGTACCTGCCACTGGCCGTCGCCGTGATCGTGACCCTGGTCGAGATCTCCGGGGAGAACCTGGGACACCAGGAGGAGCTCTGGTTGCTGGTCGGGATCGTCCTGGTGGCGGTGGTCCGGCAGATGACCACGGTCTCGGAGAACGTCCGGTTGATCGGCCGGATCGAGGAGAAACAGCGGGAGCTGCGCTACCAGGCCTTCCATGACCCGCTCACCGGGCTGGCGAACCGGTCGCTGTTCCTCCGCCGCCTCGACCGCGCGCTGGCCGCCCGCGGCCCGGCGGCTGCCAGCTCGCTGTCCTGTTCTGCGACCTGGACGACTTCAAACACGTCAACGACGCCTTCGGGCACGCCGCCGGCGATGATCTGCTCCGGGTCGCGGCCCACCGGCTGGCCGGGTGCGTGCGCCCGGCGGACACGGTCGCGCGCCTCGGCGGCGACGAGTTCGCGATCCTGCTGACGTCCGCGCCGGCGCCGCCCGAGGCCGAGGCGGTCGGGCGTCGCATCACCGCGGCGTTACAGGCACCGATCCGCCTGGGCGGCTCCACCTACAGCATCGCCGCCAGCATCGGGATGGTCGTCGTCGAACCGGGCAGCGGACCGGTCGACTCCGAGACCCTGCTGCACCGCGCCGACCTGGCCATGTACGCCGCGAAGGCGCGGGGCGGCAGAGGAGCGCTGGCCTCCTTCGGCCCGCACCTGGCCGCGCTGCCGACCGGCCCGGGCCTCCGGGCCGCCTTCGCCGCCGCGGCAGGCGCCGGCAATGCGGCAGGCGCAGGCAGTGCGGGAGCCGGCCGCAGTTCGCCAGGCAGCGGCAGCGGCAGCGCGCCAGGCAGCGCCGCTGCCGGCAGCATCGGCGTCACGGACGTCGGCGCAGGTGTCGGTGCCGACACGGGCGGAGGCTCCGTCCAGGGCCGGCTCGCCGTCGCCCGGCGGCCCGTCATCGATCTGGTGACGTCCGACACCGTCGCGCACGACGCCCGGCTCTGTTGGATCCCCGACGGCTGGATCCCCGACGGCGCCGTGGCCGGGCAGACGCTGCTCGCGGACGACACCCTCGGCGTCGTGCCCGCTCTCGACCGGATCCTGCTTCGGAGCCCGGACAGCCCGACCGCGGCAGCCGTCCCGAGGGCTGCGGCCGTCCCGACGGCGGCCGGTGCGTCGACCGGGGCCGGAGGCCGGCTGCCGGTCCACATCACGGTGTCGGCGGGACGCGCGGGGCAGCCGGGTCTGGTGGACGATGTCACCGCGGCGCTGCGCGCGGCGGACATCCCACCCAGTGGCCTCGTGCTCCAGATCCGCGCCAGTCGGCCGGGCGCCGACCCGGCGATCGTGGGTGAGGTCCTCACCCGCATCCATGCCAGCGGGGTGCGGATCGGGCTCGCCGAGGTCGGCGCCCCCGACACGACACTGGACACCGCTGCCGACATCCTCCGGCGGGTCCCGGTGGCGGCGGTGTCGCTGCACCCCGCCCTGCTCCACACCGACCTGCTCCACACCGGGACGCACCGGTCTCCGCACCAGAACGACGTCGTCGGGAAACTCGCCCGCGGCGTGCTGCCCGTGCTCGACGACCTGGGCATCGCCGTCATCGCGGAGGTCGTCGTGCACGTCGCCGCCGACGGCACCGTCGGCGATCCCGGGGCCGTCGAACGCCTCCGCGCGCACGGCTGCCGCCTCGCCGTGGGCCGTGCCGTGACCCGGGTGATCCCGTCCCGGCTCTGGGAACCGGACCCGGGCCGCGATCCCCCCGGTGCCGCCCCGGCAGCCCCGTCGGGGGATATTTCGAGCCGCACGGGATACCCCGTCAGGTCCGGGTCGCAATGACCTCACCCTGGTCCTGAAACGAGCCAGGTAAACGCCCACTCTGCTAGTGTTCGACCTGTGCCAGGACGGTGCGCGGTGCCGTTCTGTGGCGTTGTTGTTCTGCAACGTTGTTTTCGGCCCACGTTCCCGGGTTGCCGCCCGTTCACCAGTAGGCCGCCGGCCGCGTTTCGGTGCGTCCGGTGAATGGCCCGGCGGCCAGGCGGTCAGACCCCCAGAAGGAGTGACATGGCGATCCGGTCGGTCAATCCGGCAACAGGTGCGGTTGTCGCGGCGTTCGACGCGCTCGGCGACACCCAGATCGAGGAGCGACTGGCCCGCGCCAGCGCCACCTTCGCCACCTACCGCCGGACGACGTTCGCCCAGCGGGCCGGGTGGCTGCGCCGCGCGGCCGACCTGCTCGACGCCGAGCGGCACGAGATCGCCGTGATCATGACCACGGAGATGGGCAAGACGCTGCGCTCGGCGGAGGCGGAGGCGGCGAAGTGCGCGAAGGGGATGCGCTTCTACGCCGAGCACGCCCCGGGCTTCCTCGCCGACGAACCGCTGGCCGACCCGGGCACCGTCGGCGCGAGCCGTGCCTTCGGCCGCTACCTGCCGCTGGGTGTCGTCCTCGCGGTCATGCCGTGGAACTTCCCGCTCTGGCAGGTCGTCCGCTTCGCCGCCCCGGCGCTGATGGCGGGCAACGTCGGCCTGCTCAAGCACGCGTCGAACGTCCCGCAGTGCGCGCTGTACCTGGAGGACCTGTTCCTGCGCGCCGGGTTCCCGGCCGGGTGCTTCCAGACCCTGCTCATCGGGGCCGGCCAGGTGGAGGGGGTGCTGCGCGACCCGCGGGTGGCTGCCGCGACGGTCACCGGCAGCGAGCCCGCCGGCCAGGCGGTCGCCTCCGTCTGCGGGCAGGAGATCAAGAAGACGGTGCTGGAGCTGGGCGGCAGCGACGCCTACGTCGTCATGCCGTCGGCCGACGTGGAGCGCGCCGCCGAGGTGGCGGTCACCGCCCGCTGCCAGAACAACGGCCAGTCCTGCATCGCCGCCAAGCGGTTCATCGTCCACGACGCGGTGTACGACCGGTTCGCCGAGCTGTTCGTCGCCGGCATGGCCGCCCTGCGCGTCGGGGACCCGATGGACGCGGGCACCGACGTCGGGCCGCTCGCCACCGAGGGCGGTCGCCAGGACATCGAGGAGCTCCTCGCCGACGCCGTGAAGCAGGGCGCCAGCATCCTGTGCGGCGGTGCCACGCCGGACGGCCCGGGCTGGTTCTTCCCACCCACCGTCGTCGGCGACATCACCACCCAGATGCGTCTGCACCTGGAGGAGGCGTTCGGCCCGCTGGCCACCCTGTACCGGGTGCCCGACCTCGACGCGGCGATCGATCTTGCCAACGTCACGTCGTTCGGTCTCGGTTCCAACGCCTGGACGGCCGACCCGACCGAGCAGGAGCGGTTCATCAACGAGCTCGAGGCCGGAGCGGTGTTCCTGAACGGGATGGTCACCTCGCACCCGGAGCTTCCCTTCGGCGGCATCCGCCGCTCCGGCTACGGGCGGGAGCTGAGTGCCGTCGGCATCCGCGAGTTCTGCAACCTCAAGACCGTCTGGGCGGGCTGAGGCCCACTCCTTCCCCTCACGGCCGGTGCACCCCGGCCCGTGGCAGGATCAGGCGGCAGGCACGATCGGACGCGGCCGGACGGCGGCGGTGACCCGGACCGGAGGCGCGGCGGTGACAGTGGCCAGTGAGCCCGACGGCAGCGAGGTGCAGGAGCGCGCGGCCGGCGGCGTGGTGTGGCGTCCCGCCGGCGGCGGGGTCGAGATCGTCCTGGTCCACCGGCCGCGGCACGCCGACTGGTCCCTGCCGAAGGGCAAACTCGACGATGGCGAGACCTGGCTGGACGCCGCCGTCCGCGAGGTGGCGGAGGAGACCGGGCTCGCCGTCGAGGTCGGCGAGCCGCTCGGCGATGTGACCTACGAGGTGGAGCGGCACGGCGTCGCACGCACCAAGGTCGTGCGCTACTGGGCCCTGCGGGCGACCGGCGGGGTGTTCGTCCCGAACGACGAGGTCGACGAGCTGCGCTGGGTGTCGCTCGATGCGGCTACCGAGCTGGTCAGCTACGACCTGGACCGCGACGTCGTCGACCGTTTCCGCCGCCTTGGCCCCGGCATCCTCGACGGCGTCCAGGGCAGCTGAGCCGGGGCGGATGGCCACCGGGCCGAACTGTTGCTCCGAAGAAGGATTCGGCGAGGAGCTGTCCCAGCGCAGGCCGGGCGCATCGACGGCGGGCTCAGGCCGTGGCATGTCGCCGTTCGCCGCGAGGCGTCCGAAAAGTACTGCGCGTCGCGGTGCGAACGGGGACCGCGCTCCGGGTGTCAGTCTGGTTCTGGTCACGGCTGTTGTGGCGCATTGTGTGTATCGATTGGTGGTCCTTCTGGGTGGCGAGCGGTTCGTAAAGTTCGTCCCGAACAGTACGGCCTCGGTGAAGGGGTTCAAGCCGTCGGGTGGCCCGGGGTGAAATTCCCCCGGGCCGCCCGGCCAGTCAAGGCCCAATCAGTGGAAGTGGCATTGGGACTTCGGGGCACCGAAACGTCAGGCGCGGCCGCGGAGTCTGCGGGCTAGGCGTGCCCGACCGCGAGACGCCACCGGTCGCCAGCCGGCCGGTAGTGGTATTGGATCTTCATTGGGTATGCGACACATTTCTGTGAGATAGGGGTCAAGTACACCCGGTTCGAACCTCGACGTCTTGACAGACCACCAGAATCGGCCGCCTGCCGATCCGGCGATCTTATATTGCCCGCCGGAAATAATCGTGGCCCATCCCTCAGAAAAGCCAATCACGGTCGCGACCAGTGCTCCAGTGGCTACCTCCCACAGCCTCGCGCTGCCGTCATAGCCACCCGTGAGTAGTAGTGTTCCATCGGGAGAGTAGGCTAGGCTCAGGACAGGGCCGCTATGCCCTAGGAATGATCGTAGGCTGTGACTGCCAGTGCGAAGATCCCAAATCTGAGCGGTTCCGTCCTGCCCGGCGGTGGCGAGGTGCCGACCGTCCGGTGAGTATGCCAACGCGGTGACCGAACCATTATGGCCAGTAATGAAGATCCGCTTGAAGGGATTTCCTTCTTCATCTGTCGAGCGTAGATCCCACAACTGCGCCTTTCCGTCCTGCCCGGCGGTGGCGAGTTGCCGGCCGTCCGGTGAGTATGCCACGCCAAGCACGGGACCGTCGTGACCGGCAAGAGAGGCCTGGAATCGACCGGTAGCCACATCGTAAAGTTGTGCAGTGCCCGCATTTGACCCGACAGCTGTTTGCAGCCCATTAGGCGAAAAGGTCAGGCACAGGAAAGGGGAATCTCCTTTGGAGCGACTGCGAAGGCGACCTGTCGCTGCGTCCCAGATATTTAGCTCACGATCCCTCCCTGCAGTGGCAAGAACCTCTCCGCTAGGAGCGAACTGTGCCGCAGAAATTGCGTCGGTGTGGCCGCTTAGCCTTTTGACGAGAACAACTCTCTCGGGGTCCCAGAGTTCCACTGTCATGTCGCCGCATGTCAGTGCCAACATATCTCCGTCTGGAGAGAAAGTGGCCACCTGAAATGCTGTCTTCCGGTGAGTAAAGTCGGCAAGGTGTCGTCCGGTGGTGACGTCCCAGAGTCGTGCCACGCCGTCACGCCCGGAGGTGACGAACTGTCTGCCGTCAGGCCTGAATACAGTTGTTGTAACGGCCGCATCGTGGCTGGCGCATGAGATCTTCTGCTGACCTGTCGCGCAGTCCCAGACCAGCAGGGCCCCGTTGTGGCCAGCGGCAGCGAGGTGGTTGCCGGAAGGCGAGAAGCTGAGCGCAGAAACTGGGCCGGAATGGCTGGACCACGTTGCTCTTACTTGTCGGGATCCGAGATCCCACAGCCGCGCCGTTCCGTCATCTCCGGCGGTGGCGAGCTGGCTGCCGTCCGGTGAGAAGGCCACGGCGGTGACAGGACCGGTGTTCGCCGAGAGCACGCTGATATGACGGTGGGAGAGCCTATCCCACAGCCGCGCCGTTCCGTCATCTCCGGCGGTGGCGAGCTGGCTGCCGTCCGGTGAGAAGGTTACCGCGCGAATCACGGCGGTGTGTCCGGCGATGAACGCCACCTCCTCAGCTGTGACTGGATCCCACAGCCGCGTGCCGCCGGAACCCGCCGTCGCGAGACATGCGCTATCCGGCGAGAAGGCGACGGACGTCGCCGGGGCTCCGCCGCCGGATAGGACCGCCGTCTCCTGCCCCGTGGCCACATCCCACACGCGGACAAGGCCGTCAAGTCCTGCAGTAGCCAGCCGAACTCCGTCCGGAGCGAAAGCGACAGCTGTCACCGGGGCCTTGTGACCCAGAAGAACGGCACGTTGAGTGCCGCTTGTCGCATCCCAGAATGTCACCGTACCGTCTGTTCCGCCCGAGGCGATCAGCGAGGCGTCAGGAGAAAACATGATGGAGTTCAGCCTGGACCGGCCTGCCGGAACTGTCAGGCTGACCGCATCGCGCCCGACGACCGCTGCGTTACGCAGTTCCGCGGATCGACCTTCTTCCTCGCCTATCTCCACACCGAGCAGTGAGGCATGCCGCCATTGGCTACGAGAAAGCAGCGCGCCTGACAGCGTTCCGCCGACGAGCCGAGTCCCGGTAAAGTCGGCACCGGTGAGATCGGCATCCGACAGATTGGCCCCCTCCAATCGGGCCTCCCTCACCACTGCGCCGGGCAGTGCGGCTCCGCTCAGCGTGCACGTGACCACTAGGGCGCCCGACAGGTCGGCCTGAGTCAGATTGCCAGATCTGAGCGACGACTCGCGGAGGACCACGCCCACCAGACAGGAGCCGGCCAGGTCTGCGTCGTCAAGAACAGTTCCAACGAGCCGGGTGTCTCGGAGATCCGTCCGGCGCAGGTCCGCGCCGCTCAAGTCAAGGTGGGAAAGATCGCCACCGGCCAGGCGGACACCTGCCAGGCTGGCACCTGCACCCAGGGGGATGCCAAGCCGGTTGGCGATCGCGACCGCGTTTCCTTTGGCGGCTGGGCTGGCTTCCGGGTCGTTCGTCACCTGCAACGCCCATCTCTGCGCGGTCCCGGTGCCTGCGATGTCAACAAAAAAGTCCACCATCAGCGAAGACATTTCGAAGCGATCAAGCGGATTCGATTTATGGCGCAGTGATTGCTGAACCAGACGCACGCTCTCGGAGACGGCGAGATATTCCATGATCGAGGAATGGATGAAGGAAAACCGCCCCTCGGTATCTCGTGTGAGGAGTGTTCCCGTTCCCAGCATCTGGGCCACCTCGGCTTCCGTTAGCCCAGCCGTCTCCGTCATCGCCGCCAGGACCTGAACTGCTGTTTCGGTGAGGTCGGTAAGACCTACGGTCTGATCGGTGCTTCCCCAGAGCTTCATCGCCAACGCGGTCGCCGCGGACAGTCTCTGGTCCTTCGTGAGCCCTGGGGCCGCTCCGCGCGGCGTTGCCCGCTGCTCCTCGTACCGCAGCCAGGTATCAATCAGCTCGCGATAGAGAGAGGCAGCACTGATCGTGCCTTCCTGGCGCTGCACCTGCCGAAGGCGGTCTGCATCAAGTCGGGTGATGAAGGACAGCAGCCGTGGATTTCGTGCCAGGTGCGGAAGATCTCTGATCTCGCCGATTAGTGCCATTTGCTCGGTCGCCCTGTAACGAGCCTCGGTATGGCGATTTTCGAACGACTGGCTCGGTCCCTCCTTGATGAATTCTCCGGAGAGAATTGTGTCGTACTGACGGACGAGAAACTCGTAGATCTGGCCCGAATCAAAATCCTCCAGACGGGCAATCCGGCGACCAGGTATTATGTCGACCCGCTCCAGGGTCTTCTTGAGGACATCGTCGTCGTTCAGGAAGTACTGCGCGCGGCTGGTCAGCACCAACTTGGCCTGTCCCTGGCGTTCCACCGCACTGATGAGCATGTCGAGATGCTCCAGGGCCCGTTCGTAACTGACCCGAAGCGCGAGCTCGTCGAAACCGTCGAACAGGAGCACCAGGCGCCCGTTCCTTAGCATGTACCGGAAGGCATCCAGATCGAACCGATTCTGCTGGCTCTGTGCCAGATGAAGGGAAACCAACGCATCGAGATTGTGGGACCGGGTCAACGTGCGAAGCTCAACAAGCAGGGGAATTAGTCGGGGCAGTCCGCCATCCGGCCTGTCAGCGGCCAGGCGTCTCGCGAGCTCGTGGGTCAGAAATGTCTTGCCCCGGCCAAAGTCTCCAAGGACGAGAATGAATCGAGGCTCATCTGTGTGCAGCCATTTAAGTACCTCTTCCGCCGCGTCCGGGTATTCATTGCGAAATGTCGTGTCAATCCGTACCATCCGTTGTGGCACGTAGAGATGCGGTGGGTAGAGTTGATCCATCTCGACTGCACGCGTCTGCCGTTCGAGGTATTCCCGTAGATCGAGGACGCCTTGGTACTCCATCAGGCTGAAAGGAGTTATGTGAAGTTCGAAGGCTCGCCGCCGGACGTTCTCTGATACTATCCGTCCAGTATAGACGAGGTCCGTGAATACATTTGGATTTACTGCGGCGTAGGGTCGCTGTATCGAATCGGAGAAATGACGCAAAAGATCATCGCCGAGATCTCCGTCGACGAAACCGACCACTCGTTGCTCGACAATATTTCCCTCAATTCTCCTTATGCGTAGGTGGGTCGGGATGCCGTTGGTCGGTTCAACCGGTTCCACCACGCCACCGGGATGTCTGAGTCGAGCGATCTCCAGCACAGTTTCGAGTAGGTATCTGGCATGATTCTCGGTGCTGAAGTAGTGCGTGTCGGAATGCGTCAGCGAGGTTTCGGTGACGTCTTCGTTCCAATTTTTGTGATCCGGAATGCGGAAAGGCTTGAAAGTTCGCCTAGGGGCAAGTGGAAAAGCTCCATCGACGCGTGCCATGTGGCATGGTATGCGTGAATCCGCTATTCTTGTCGAATCGTACATAAGAAGATTGTCGACCCACCGTCCGTCGATCTCGTGGTATCTGCGTGCATCCCTCTCGATGGCGTCGCTGCCGATATTCAGCAGCTGATAGCGCAGCTGCTTGCCCGACTCTGCTTCAGGTATCGCGAATCCTGCGATTCCGATCGGCAGTATTGGTCCGCCCAACCTCATCCGCTCCGTCTCCCGAACGGAGACCTGGCCGTGGAGTATTAGGTTCAGCCGTGCCGCCAAAATGTTGTTGAGCGGCTCACGGTCCTGGAGGAACTTCCTCATCAACAGTTCATTGTCGGGAAATAAAACAATTTCATTCGGTGGTCGGCTGGGGTTGTGATGAATCAACCCCAGCCGAAGCCAGCCGGCGTCCTCGTACTGGCGGAGCTGTTCGTTGAACCATTGAAGCTGTTCCTCCCCGACCTTGCCCGCGGAATGATCGTGACTTTCGGGCAGTGTGGAGTTCAGTCCGGCGACCACCACGCGGAGTTCTGGAATAGTGAAGAGCGACCACCATTCTGTCGGGCCTTCGAAAGTCGTGTTGGCCCGTGGTCCATAGAATTTTCTTAACATCGTTTGGTAATGGATCCACTTGCGGCCGTATGGAGGCAGCGGCTCGGTGCCGTTCCCTGCGCACTCGAAGAAATATGAAGCACAGAGCATCTTGTTCACGTCGCGGATGCCCGGAACTATGATGATGCGGTCCCTGGGCAGGCCGAGGCGTGTGGCGAATCCATCGAGAAACTCGGCGGCATCGTCGAATTCTTGAGGCATTGCGTTTTCGGTTAGGTCGCCGCTCACCACGATGAAATCAGCTATGTGCCCTGTGCGCCCCCATTTCGGACGATCGTATCGGAAGAGATCCTCGACCAGTCGGTCTACTTGGGATCCAGGAGATGATTTATCGGTTTTTGTTCGACCCTGGTTCGAAGCGTCGCACCGCAGGCCTGACAGGTGTAGCGCTATTATTTCATTCGGCCTGTTGCTGGCTCGTTCGAAACCAAGCGGTGACGAACTCTCCTGATGGTTCGGGTTGAACCCAGCCATCATGAAATCGGAAGCCGGGTCGGAGTGGCCTGGATGCCGAGGTAGCGTCGTAGCTGGCGGTCCCTGTGAGATGGGTGCAGGGAAGGGCGGAGGTGCTGCCCCAGTACTTGAAGGGAACGGTGGTGCGGTGGTGGGCTTTGCCCGTGTGCCAGAGACCGTCAAGCGGGCGGCCTGAAGCAGCTTTGATCGCGCGTCATCCGGAGCGAGGCCAAACAAGTCCAGGGAGACGACCTGACCAAGCAGCCCCGGCCGGAGGCAGTCCTCAACCCGGACGGCGAGGAGTTTGCGGGTCTCGCCGGTAGGATCAGATGCCCAGGCCGCGCGCCACTCTGCTGCCCCGTAGACCGATCGGGCATAGGCGTGGGAGAGCACGGCGATAGTGCGCGCGGAGCGAGCGACGCCCTCGTTCATACCGGTCACCCAGTTCGAGCCCGGGATGAAATCCCAGGCTTGGATGAGTACCTGGTAGCCGGCTTCTTCCAGGTTCCAGGCGATCCACTCTGCCCATGGCTGGTCAGGCTGGGTGTAGGAGACGAAAAAGTCCCAGCCCCCTTCACCGGCGGTGACGCTGTCCGTGTTGTCCCCGTTGCTCACCAGGCCAGTGTGCCATCGCCACGTAGCATGGCAGAACCTGCTGGTACAGCGTTGGTCGTGTTCGGGGTGGACTGGCCCAGACTGGTCCGGGGCGCAGTGCCAATGCCGCTTTCACTGTTTGGGTCTTGACTGGCTGTGGTGTGTCGGTTCAGGTGGTTCTGCCTGGTTGGCGGCATGATCGCGGGCTGTGGCGGACACGGGGACGGTGGCGGGTAGCCAGCTGATGGACGGGATCTCGTTGGGGGTCCTGACGTTGTTCGTTCCGCGGGATGCGGTCGATGAGGCGATCGAGGCGACCGGGAGAGGTGCCCGGCGCAGCGACACGACGATCCCGCCGCGGGTCGCGGTCTACTTCGTGATGGCACTCGCGTTGTTCGTGGACGACAACTACGAGGCGGTCCCGTACCGGCTCGCTACCACGCTTGACGATCTCGACGTCGTCGGGCCGCGGTGGGGACCGACCTCGGGCGGGCTGACGAAAGCCCGCCAGCGGCTCGGTTCAGCGCCGCTGGCGGAACTGTTCTCGCAGGTCGCCGGGCCGGTCGCGGACCTCGACACGGTCGGGGCGTTCCTCGGACCCGTGGCGGCTGATGAGTATCGACGGGCTGGAGTGGGACGTGCCGGCCTCGGTGGAGAACCTCGCCGCGTTCGGCTTGCCCGCGGGCCGTGACGGCGAGCCGGGGGCGCTGCCGAAGGTCCGCGCGATCACCGTGTCCGAGTGCGCCTCGCACGCGCCGGTGCTGGCCGCGCTCGGCCCGGCCGGCGGCGCGAAGCCCGCCAGCGAACAGGCCCTGGCCCGCACCCCGTACCCGCGGCTGGCCGAACGAAGAACACCTCCGGCAGGACGGCTGAGCCCAGTGCCGTGTGGCCAGCAGCATCGCCGGATGTCACATCCTGGCGGGCAATCCGAAGGTCATCGGGATGGGTTCCATGGCGGCGGCTTCCCGGCCCTGGCCGCCGGCTTGGCCCCGCCGGCGAGCCACCCGCGCCATCGGTATCCGCGACGGGGCGATCCGGCCCGTCCCCTCAGAGGACGTTGTGGGGGCGGAACTGGACGCTGAGGCGGGGGCCGACCGGGCGGGCGGTCTTCGGCACCGCATGCTCCCAGGTGCGCTGGCAGCTGCCGCCCATGACGAGCAGGTCGCCGTGACCGAGTTCGTGGCGGATCGTGACCGGGTTCCCGCGTCCGCTCTCCGCGGGCCCGCCAGCGCGAGGCCGCAGGAGCAGCGCCCGGGGAGCGCCGAGGATGACGATCGCGACCATCGTGTCGTGGGTGGAGCCACGGCCGATCCGATCGCCGTGCCAGGCGACACTGTCGCGGCCGCCCCGGTACAGCGCCAGGCCGACGGTGGTGAAGGGCTCGCCCAGCTCGGCGGCGTAGTGCGCGTCGAGCGCCTGCCTGGCGGCGTCGAGCGCCGGGTCGGGCAACGGCTCGCCCCGCGCGTAGAAGGACAGCAGCCGGGGCACATCCACCGTCCGGTCGTACATCGGACGCCGTTCGGCGCGCCAGGGGACCTGCGTGCACAGTCGTTCGAACAGCGAGTCCGCCCCGGCCACCCAGCCGCGCCGCACGTCGACCCACGCGCCGCCGGCCAGTATGCGGCGGTGCAGGCCGGTGTGCAGCGGCCCGAGTTCGACGCCCGCGTACCTGCCGCCCTGCGGTTCGGCCAGCGTGTCGAGCAGCGAGGCCTGGAACGGTGCTACGCCCACCAGCCGACGATAACAAACACATGTTCGATCGGGGCCTGCATTGCCATCGGTGTCGGGCTCGGGACCTCGGGCGTGCCGACGACGACTACCACCCTCTGTTCAGGAGCCTCGGCGCTGTGTCGTACCCGCCGCGGGTGCGGCCCCATCGCACGCTGGCGACCGCTCCGGCGAACGGGACGCGTCGTTCGCCAGGTCGGTGGCCGTCAGTTCCAGGGTCATGGGAACGTCGCCGGAATGAGGAACTCCCGTCCGAGTGGTGGGCTACCGCACTATCCGAAGCCCCGGGAGTCCTGCTTCAGCGCGGTGTCGATGGTGAGTGCCGAGGCGACGACGAGGCTGAGCATGGGCTGGGGCAGTGGCCGGTGCAGCTGAACCACGTAGTTGTCCGCGGTGGTGAACAGGGTCCGGGCGAGACCTTCCCAGGTCTTGGTCACCCGGGCGATCTCGGCATCGGTGTGGTCGACGATCGAGAAGTTCCACGCCCGCCAGTTCTCGGCCTTGAGCATGCCGAGGCGGTTGCCGTCCGCTTCGATACTGAAACTGATCTTGCCGAAGACGTTCTGCTGGACGATGCGGCCGACCTCCCGACCGTCCGGCAGCGCCACGATCACCTTGGACTTGAGGAACTTCCTCGGCCTGGTCAAGAGCAGCTGCGGAACCCCGGCGGCGTCCCGCACCTCCAGCCGATGGGTGAAGAACTGGTCGAGTGACCAGAGGAACCGGGCAACCTTCTTCAGCGCGCTCTGGCCGACCTGGACGACCGAGCCGATCTGGGTGCCCTGCTGGTTGAAGACCGCGTACTCGTTCGTCAGCTCGATCAGCTTCGTCTTCTGGTTCACCACCAAAACCGGCTCGCTGAACAGCGAGCCGCCGCCCTGCACCGGCGCGTGCACGCCCGCGCGTTCCTGGACCTGGCGCTGGATCCGGTCCGGCGTGTGGCTGGTCTGGACCGGCGGGGGCTGGTAACCCTGCGGGCCGCCCCAGCCGCCCGGCGGCTGGCCGTGCTGTGGCTGGCCGTACTGCTGCGGGGTGTGCTGGCCTGACCCCTGCACGGCCGCTCCGGTCACGGCCGCCTGCTGCTGATGCGGCTGGTTCTGGTTCTGGTGCTGCGGCGGGGGCGGGGGCGGCGGGGAGCCGGGCTGTGTGTGGTCCGTCCACTGGTTGCCGTCCCACCAGCGCGAGCCGGGTGCGCCTGATGGATCGTCGTACCAGCCTGGTGGCGTTGACATAGCACCCACTTTGCCACCTGTGTCCGATGTGGAGGACATGTGCCACTGTCCCGATTCTGACCTGCTCCGGGCTGATTCCGACCCTCCTGGCGGCCCGGAAAATAGGCTCGCGACCATGACTGCTTCCGTGGGCGGATCAGCGGGGACGGGCAACCGTGGCGCGGGCGGTGTCGAGTTCGGGATCTATCTGCCGCAGGTCGCGCTGGAGTTCGAGTCCATGGTCGGCCGGGCCCTCGAATGCGAGCGCCTCGGGCTGGACTCGTTCTGGCTCTTCGATCATCTGTACCCGCCCGGCGCGCCGACGGCGCCCTCGTTCGAGGGCTGGACGCTGGCGACGGCTCTGCTCGCCCGCACGTCGCGCCTGCGGCTGGGGCATCTGGTCACCTGCAACACCTTCCGCCATCCGGCACTGCTCGCGAAGATGGCCACCACGCTGGACGTCATCTCCGGCGGGCGACTGGAGTTCGGCATCGGCAGCGGTTCCTACGAACAGGAACATCGGGAGGCCGGCCTGCCCTGGGGAAGCCCGGGGGAGCGCGCCGACCGGCTCGCGGAGGCACTCGACATCATCACGCGGATGTTCGGGCAGCCGGTGACGACCTATTCCGGCCGGTACTACGACGTCCACGACCTGCCGAACGTCCCGCAGCCGGTGCAGCGGCCGCGGCCGCCGGTGCACATCGGCGGTGCCGGGCCGAAGCGGACCCTGCCGCTGGTGGCACGTTACGCCGACGTCTGGAACGTCCCGACCTACGCCCTGGACCGCCTCGACGAGCTGAACCGGGCGATGGACGCCGAGTGCGAGCGCATCGGCCGCGATCCGGCGTCCCTG
This sequence comes from Parafrankia sp. FMc2, assembly GCF_041008525.1. Classification (NCBI taxonomy): domain Bacteria; kingdom Bacillati; phylum Actinomycetota; class Actinomycetes; order Frankiales; family Frankiaceae; genus Parafrankia; species Parafrankia sp. FMc2. The sequence goes on from NZ_JBFLUG010000004.1 coordinate 113,213, forward strand.
CGCCGCTCGGTGGAGGGGGTTCTCGCGATCGCCGAGGCGGGGCGGGTGGACGAGGCCGTCGCGCTGGCCCGGCGCCGCTACGGGCAGCCGGGCTTCGGGCTGGACGCGGGCGGCTTCGCCGGCACCCCGGCGCGGGTCGCCGACCGGGTCGCCGAGCTCGTGGACGCCGGCTTCACCTCGTTCGTCTTCATCACGCATGACCGGGCCAGTACCGCGACGCTGGAGCTCCTCGCCGGCGAGGTCCTCCCGTGCTTCCCCCGCCCCGCCCCGGCCGGCCGGCCGGCGACCTGACCGAGGCGGCTGCTGCCTGCCGTCAGTCGGCGGATGCGCGCACCGGGAGCTTCGCCCAGCCGCGGACGGTGGACGTCCGGGCCTGCACGGCGTTGTCGTAGTCGATCTCCCAGTGCGGCCACCGGCGCAGCACCTCGTCGAGGGCGACCCGCGCCTCCAGGCGGGCGAGGGCGGCGCCCAGGCAGAAGTGCAGGCCGCGGCCGAAGCTCAGGTGCCGGCTGAAGGACCGGTGGATGTCGAAGCTGTCGCCGTCGGGGAACTGCCGTTCGTCGCGGTTGGCGGAGCCGTTCAGCAGCACCATCACGCTGCCCTCCGGCACGGTCTGGCCGTGCACCTCGACGTCCCGGGCGACGTGGCGGGCCTGGATGGGGGAGGGGGCCTCGAAGCGGAGCACCTCCTCGATGACGTCGGGAACGAGGGAGCGGTCCTGCGCGACCTGCCGCAGCTGGTCGGGGTGCTCGGCGAGGACCTTGCCGGTCCACCCGATGAGCCGGGTGGTCGTCTCGTTGCCCGCCGCCGCCAGCATGTTGACGTAGATGAGGACCTCGCTGCGGGTCAGCCGCCGGGTGGTGCCGGTCTCATCGGTGAACTCGGCGGTGAGCAGCTCCGTCATCAGGTCGTCGGACGGGTTGCGGGCCCGCCAGTCGAGGTAGTCGGCGAACATCGCCCCGGTGCGCTCCAGCACGTCCTGGTCCAGCGGCTTCGGCGCGTCCTCCTCGAGGGTGAGGCCCGCGTCGATGATGTCGCGGATGCCCTCCTGGTCCTCCTCGGGGATGCCGAGCAGCATGCCGATCGTCCGCATCGGCATCTGGGCGCCCAGGTCGGCGATGAAGTCGAAGCCGCCGGAGCCGACGAGGGGGTCCAGGGAACGGGCGCAGAAGGCACGAACGTCCGTCTCGAGCGCCAGCATCTTCCGCGGGGTGAAGACCCGGGCCAGGATGCCGCGGTGGACGTCGTGGACGGGCGGGTCCTCGAACAGGATGTTGCCGGGCGGGAAGGTGAATCCGGAGCGGATGAGTTCCAGGACCGACCCGCGGCCGGAGCGGTAGGTGTCCCAGTCGCCGAACGCCTTCTCGACATCGTCGAAGCGGCTCACCGCGAAGAAGTCGTACCTGGCGTTGTAGTACAGCGGCGCGGTGTCCCGTAAGGCCTTCCAGACGGGGTACGGGTCGGAGTCGATCTCGAAGTCGTAGGGGTCGTAGTAGACGTCACTGCTCTCCGGCGCGGTCGCTGTCATCGGTTGTGCTGCTCCCTCGGCGTCGTGGGCCCGCGGCGGCCGGTGCCAGGCGGCCAGTGGTGCCCATCACACAGAATCTTCCTCCGCCGCATTCGTCAACGGCTGCTCACCGCCGGTGGAGAACGGCACTGCCGGTCCGGCCGGGCCGGTCGCCCCGCCGGGCCGGCTGCGAGGAGCGGATCTCCCCGCCGTGTCAGGTGTGAAATGTGGCACGTTGCGGTGGGTGGCCTCGCTGGGGCCGTGGATCGGCCTGCCCCGGCCGGTCTCAGCGGCAGGCACGTGGGGTGGATCACCTCGGCGCGCGCGGAGCGGCCGGAGCGGCCACCCTCCGTGAGGGCCGCGGCGACCAGGGCCGGACGTGGCCGCCGGCCAGCGTCGGCGCTCGGCCAGCCTCCTACCTGGGCGGATGGACGGATCTGCCGGGTGCTGAGCCAAGATCTCACGATCTTGGACGACGGGTGCACCGTCGGTCCCGGCCCCGCGCGGCGGCGCCGCGGATGCGTCCGGTAGCTTGCCGATCGGCTTGGGTGGCGGCCCGGTTGTGCGGCGTTCTCCGGCGGCTGTCCGAGCAGAACTGACCGGCCGGCCGGCTTGTCACGCTGCGTTGTCTGTTCCTTGTGCGTGGTAGCGGCTGGAGTGTGTCGACTCGCGTTCCGGCGATCTGAACGACGTTTGATTCTCGCTGGCAGAGTCGATAGTTTCCTCACGCCGAGAAGATCCCTTCCGGAAACTGCAAGTGGCACTTACGAAATGATCGAGCCGAGGTTGGTGCTGATGGCACGGCTGACGTCTCGGGCAAGGGCGCCTGAAACGCCGGCACAGCCGGCTGATCGCCGTGCCCTGCCGGCACTGACCTCCCCGGCCGGGCGCCACAACCTGTCTGTCTCCGGGCCGAGCTGTGCCGTCGGCCACCGGGGCGCGGCGCGTTGTGGCCCGTGGTGCCCGCTTGTCCGTCGCCGGCAGCTGCTCGGTTGCTCCAGCACGCCCAGCCCGACCTGACCTTCGTCCAGGCGCACGGTGCGGCCCCGGTGGGGCCGTGCCCGACAGCCCGGACCGCGTCCCCCGCGTCCCCCGCGGCCCCTGCGTCCGGCGGAGGCGGGGTCGGGACAGCAACAAGGAGGAAATGCGTGAGACCGCGTAGAACTGTCGCGGCCGTCGCTGCTGTCGCAGCGGTGACCGTGTTCGCTGCTGGGTGCGGCAGGAGTGGCGGCGGCGAATTAGGAGCTGAGGACACCCCGGCGACAGCGGCGGCGGAAGCGGCGGCCGGCGACTTCGGGACCCTGCGGGACGTCTGTGGTCCCGGCGACCCGAAGGGCGTGCCCGCCCAGGGCGTGACCGCGAGCGAGATCAGTGTCGGAACCTTCAGCGACGTCGGCTTCACCAAGAACTCGGAGTTCGACGACGCGGCCAAGGTCTTCACCGAGTGGTGCAACGCCGCGGGCGGCATCAACGGCCGCGAGATCAAGTACAACCTGCGGGACTCGAAGATCTTCGAGACCAGGCAGCGGATGATCGAGTCGTGCCGTGAGGACTTCGCCATCGTCGGCGGCGGCTCCGCTCTCGACGCCGGTGGCGTCGAGGAGCGGCTCAAGTGCCTGCTCCCCGACATTCCCGCGCAGACCAGCCAGGTCGAGAACCTCGGTTCGGACCTGCAGATCGACGCGATCGGCGCCGGGCACTCCTTCGCCCGCTACGCCGGTTACTACACCTGGCTGCTCAAGGAGGCCCACCCGGCCTCGGCGAGCGCGGTCGGCGTCATCGCCGGTGACTCGCCCGTGACCAAGGTCATCGGCGACCAGACCGTCGAGGCGCTGCAGAAGACCGGCGGCACGGTCGTCTACCAGGACCTCTACCCGGCCGCGGGGGTGTCCGACTGGACCCCCTACGCCCAGGCTCTCAAGAGCAAGGGTGTGAAGGGCCTGGTCTTCCAGGGCGACTTCCGCAGCCTGGCGAGCCTGGAGCAGGTGCTGAAGGCGATCGACTACAAGCTCGACTGGATCGACGCGAACAGCAACGCCTACGGCACGAACTTCGCCGAGCTGGCCGGCGACGCCATCGACTTCCAGCCCAACTACGCCGACCTCAGTGGCGTGGCTCCGCTCGAGGCCGCTGACGACATCCCCGCGCTGGAGCAGGTCGAGGAGCTGTACGAGGAGTACGCGCCGGACGCCGAGATCACCTTCCCGGCGCTGCGCGCCTTCTCCGCCTGGCTGCTGTTCGCCACCTCGGCCTCCGAGTGCGGCGACGACCTCACCCGCACGTGCCTGTACGAGACCGCCCGGGAGCAGAACGACTGGACGGCCGGCGGGCTTCAGGCGGAGGTCGACATCACCGAGGCCGACGCGCCGCTGAAGTGCTTCAACGTGGTGCAGGCGACGCCGGACGGCTGGGAGATCGCTGACTTCGAGCCCGACGAGGGCGCGTTCCGCTGCGACGCGCCCGAGGTCCGGTACACGGGTGACTACGGTTCTCCGCTCACCCTGGCCAGTGTCGGCAAAAGCCTGAGCGATCTCCAGTAGCCATGGAGCAGCTGTTCACCTTCGGGATCGTGGGTCTGAGCACCGCGGCCATCTACGCCATCATCGGCAGTGGCCTGGTGCTCACCTACACCACCACCGGCGTGTTCAACTTCGCGCACGGTGCGGCCGGCATGATGGCGGCGTTCGCGTACTGGCAGCTCACCGAGGGCTGGGGGCTGCCGGTACCGCTCGCGCTGGTCCTTGTTCTGGTGGTTCTCGCACCCGCGTTCGGCCTGCTGGTCGAACGCGTGGTGCTCCGGCCGATCCAGGGCCTGGGTGACGCCGAGCGCCTGGTGATGACGGTGGCGATGCTGAGCGGTCTCATCGCGGCCGCCCGGTGGATCTGGGACCCGAACGAGGCCCGGTCGCTGCCGAGGTTCTTCGAGAACACCGACGCGATCGACATCGGGCCCGCCACGATCACCTGGCACCAGGCCCTGACCATGATCGTGGCGGTGGCCGTGGCGATCGGCCTGCGGATCCTGCTGTACGGGACCCGCATCGGCGCCGAGATGCGGGCCAGTGTCGACGACCGGGCCCTGGTGGGCCTCACCGGAGCCAACCCGGTGCGGTCCAACCAGGTCGCCTGGATCCTCGGCACGCAGCTGGCGGCGGTCGGCGGCATCCTCATCGCGCCGGCCGTCTCCCTGGACGCCTCCCAGCTGTCGCTGCTGATCGTGAGTGCCTACACGGCGGCGATCTTCGGGCGGCTGCGCAGCCTGCCGCTGACCTTCCTCGGCGCGGTGGTCGTCGGGTGCCTGGAGAGCTACCTGACCGGGTACCTGCCGCAGAACGACTACCTGCCCGGCCTGCGGCTCGCCGCACCGGCGCTGCTGCTGTTCCTGTCGCTGCTGGTGTTCCCGCACCGGCGGCTGCGCGGGCGGGACACGAAGGCACGCCCCGTGCCGACCCCGTCGCTGCAGGGCGCACTGCTGTTCGCCGGCGGCGTGGTGGTCTTCGGGCTGGTACTCGCCTCGCTGCTCGGCGAGGGAGATCTGATCACCTACGGGCAGATCTTCTCGTTCGGTGTGATCGCGCTGTCCTACGTCCCGCTCGCGGGCTACGCGGGGCAGATCTCCCTGTGCCAGCTGAGCATGGCCGGCATCGGTGCGGCCGTGTGGGCGCACGCGGGTGCCGACGGCCAGCTGTGGGCGCTTCCGCTCGCGGTCGCGATCGCCGGCGCGGCGGGGGCGCTGATCGCGCTGCCCGCGCTGCGGCTGTCCGGTGTGTACCTCGCGCTGGGCACCACCGCCTTCGCCGTCATCCTCGACCGGTGGATCTTCACCCTGCCCTCCTTCGAGGTGCTGGGCCTGAACATCGCGCTGTTCGACGGCGGCACCGTCGACGTCGCCGGACCGTCACTGTTCGGCTGGCGCCTCGACGACGGCTCCGAGCTGATGGTGTTCGCCGCCATCTGGCTGGCTCTCGGCTCGCTGGCGATCGCGATGCTGCGGCGCGGCCGGTTCGGTCGTCAGCTCATCGCGCTGCGCGACAGCGAGGCGGCCTACGCGACGCTCGGCGGCAACCTGCTGCTGTCGAAGGTCGCGGTCTTCGCGCTGTCCGCGGGCATCGCGGGCCTGGGCGGGGCGCTGTACGGCATGCAGCAGCGCTCGGTCACCGCCGAGCAGTTCGGCCTCGTCGCCGGGCTGCCGCTGTTCCTGGTGGCCGTCGTCGGCGGGCTCACCGCCGTCGGCAACGGCCTGTTCACCGGTGTGGCCGTCGGCGGCTCCTTCCCGGTGATCTCCGCCGCGGGCGCGTTCGCGCAGAACATCACCTCGGTGCTGCCGGCTCTCGCCGGGCTGGGGCTGGCCAGGAACCCGGACGGCGCCGTCCCCGAGATCCGTTCCGGGTACGAGCCGCTGGGCCGGAACAAGCCCGTGCTGGGTGGCCTCATCGTCGCTCTCGCGGCGCTGTGGGTCGCGCAGCTGCAGGACGTCCTGGACGGCTGGCTGACATTCGGTCTGGCCCTCCTCCTGATCGTCGCCGCGCAGGTCGCGGCGTCCGCGCTGGAGCAGGCCCGGACGGCCCGCTCCACCGAGACGGACGTCCCCGTCGAATGGTGGGGCGTGCGGCGGGAGTGGCGCCGGGAGGACGAGGAGGTGCTGGCCCGTGGCATTGCTGGAGGTTAGGGAGGTGACCGTCGCCTTCGGCGGGGTGCGCGCGCTCAGCGACGTCGCCATCTCCGCCGAGCAGGGAAGGATCACCGGCCTCATCGGACCCAACGGGGCGGGCAAGAGCACCCTGTTCGACGTCATCACGGGCCTGCGCCGGCCGTCGTCCGGGCAGGTGTTCATCGAGGGCCGGGAGGTCACCCGCCTCGGCCCGACGCGGCGAAGCCGGCACGGGCTGGCCCGGACGTTCCAGCGGCTCGAGCTGTTCGGCCGGCTGACCGTCCGGGACAACCTGCTGGTCGCCGCCGAACTCGGCGCGAACCGCCGGCACGCGGCCGAGCTGGTCGACCAGATCCTCGACCGGCTCGGCCTGACCCGGCTCGCGGACACCTCGGCCGACACCCTGTCGACCGGCGCGGCCCGGCTCGTCGAGGTGGCGCGGGCACTGGCGGCGCAGCCCAGACTGCTGCTGCTGGACGAGCCGGCCGCCGGCCAGGACCCCGAGGAGACCGAGCGGTTCGCGGACCTGCTCCGCTCGCTCGCCGCCGAGGGGGCCACCGTGCTCATCGTCGAGCACGACATGGACCTGGTCATGAGCGTCTGCGACGACCTGCACGTGCTCGACCTCGGCAAGGTGATCGCCTCCGGGCCGCCGGCGGAGATCCGGCGCAACGAGCAGGTCCTGGCGGCCTACCTGGGGGATGCGGCGTGACACCTCTCCTGGAGCTGCGTGACGTCCGTGCCGCCTACGGCAAGATCACCGTTCTGCACGGTGTGAACGTGAGTGTCTCCGCCGGCCAGGTGGTGGCGCTGCTCGGGCCGAACGGCGCCGGCAAGACGACGTCGCTGGGCGTCGCCGCCGGCACCCACCCCGTCCAGTCCGGCCAGCTGCTGCTGGGCGGGCGGGACATGACCGGGGCGAACCCCCGCGACCTGGCCCGGGCGGGGGTCTGCCTGATCCCCGAGGGCCGGGGGGTGTTCCCGAACCTGTCCGTCCGCGACAACCTGCTGATGATGACCTTCACCGGTCACAGCCGCGCCGAGATCGAGGCCGTCGCCTTCGAGCGGTTCCCGATTCTCGCGAAGCGGGCCAACCAGCCGGCCGGCAGCATGTCGGGCGGCGAGCAGCAGATGCTCGCGCTGGCCCGCGGCCTCGCGACCGATCCGGCGGTGCTGCTGCTCGACGAGCTCTCGATGGGGCTGGCACCCCTGGTCGTCGGACGCCTCTACGAGCAGGTCGCCGAGATCGCCCGCCAGGGTGTCGGCGTCCTGGTCGTGGAACAGTTCGCGGCTGCCGTTCTCGGTATCGCCGACCACGCGGCGGTCATGGTGCGCGGTCGCGTCGAACGAGAGGGCGCCCCCGACAGCGAGCTGCGCGCCGAACTATCCGCCCTCTATCTGGGGAGTTCCACATGACGACTGACTCGCGCGCGGACCGTTTCGTCCGCGAGCTCGGGGAGTTGAAGATCCCCGATCCGGCGGCCGGCCGGCCGCGCCTGTGGGTGCGCCTCGGCGTGGTGCTGATGGCGGCGGGCGCCGCGCTCGCCATCACCGCGTACGCGACGTCGCACGGCACCCGCGACCCGCTCGTCCAGCGCGACGCGCTCGCGCTCGGGCTCGGCGGGATCACCGCCGCGGTCATCGGCGCGGCGCTGTTCCTGCGCTACTCGCTGACCGGCTTCCTGCGGTTCTGGATGGCCCGCCAGTCCTATGACCTGGCTCTGCTCGGCGACCGCTTCGCCGAGCCCGGCACCGTCGCGACCCCGGCGGCGGGCACCGCGGGCGGGGCGGCCAGGCCGGCAGTCGAGGAGGTCGAGGCCACCGAGGGGACTCCGGATCCGGTGGCACCCCACCCCACGGCGAAGGAGACCGTCTCGACCTGACGGCGCGGCCGCGTTCCGAACCTCCAGCGCCGATCGGCGTGCCTTTGGTGCCCGGTGCCCGAGCCTTCGGTACCCGCTCCTGCTTTACCGCTCCGGGCCAGCCCGCACCATGATGGGCTGGCCCGGAGTTTTTCTCTGCGTCCGTATCCCGGCCCGGCCCGGGCAGGCGCAGGCCGCAGGATCCGCCGGTCGCGCCGATCACCGTAGTCTTCCGCGTCCGAGCCGGGGCGGTCGGGCCTGATCCGGCTGCGCCGGCCGGCCATGCCTCCGGGGGCTGGGACCCGCCGGCCCGCCGGCCCCGCCGCCGTGGTCGATCGCGATCGGCTACAGTGACCGCATGCACGCGTTGAGGAACCTCTGGTGGCCCGCCCCGGTGGCGGCCCACCTCCTTCGCGCGTAGACCCATCACGCGGCCGCCCCGTCCGGCGGCCGTCGTCGTTTCCTCAGCTCGGGCGGGCCGTCCGGTCCCGGCGGCTCCCGACCTCGAGGAAACGATCGTGAATCTGCTGCACGACCTGCTCGCGGCCCTCTCCGCGGGAACCGATCCCGGCCCGTTCGCGCTGATCCGGCGGGACGGGGCCGACCACCTCGACGTGCTCGTCGGGACGGTCGAGACCGCTGGCCGGATCGCCGACATCGACCTGCCGCCGGGGCCCGCCGGACCCCGCGTGCTGGCGCTCGTTCCCTACCGCCAGCTCGCCGAACGCGGCTTCACCTGTGTCGACGACGGCACCCCGCTGGAGTGCCTGCGCGTCGATGCCTGGGAGCGGGTCGGCCTGCCCGCCGCGTTGCGGGCCCTTCCCGACGAGGACGTCGTCTGCGAGGGCGGCGCCTTCGACCCGGGCGACGAGCCGTACGCGCGCACGGTGGAGGCGGTGCTGCGGGACGAGATCGGGCGGGGCGAGGGGTCGAACTTCGTCATCCACCGCACCTACACCGCCTCGATCGCCGGCCCGCCGGTCACCGCGGCCCTCGCGGTGCTGCGCCGGCTGCTCACCGGCGAGCGCGGCACCTACTGGACGTTCGTCGTCCACACGGGCACCCGGCTGCTGGTCGGGGCGACCCCCGAACGCCACGTCAGCGTCGAGGGCGGGCTGGTCATGATGAACCCGATCTCCGGCACCCACCGGCTGCCGCCGACCGGACCGGACCGCGAGGCGCTGCTGGGCTTCCTGGCCGACCGCAAGGAGATCGACGAGCTGCACATGGTGCTCGACGAGGAGCTGAAGATGATGGCCCGGGTCGCCGACGAGGGCGGCCAGGTGCTCGGCCCGTACCTGAAGGAGATGTCGAGCCTCGTCCACACCGAGTACCTGCTGGTCGGGCGAGGCCGGCTCGACGTGCGGGACGTCCTGCGGGAGACGATGTTCGCGCCGACGGTCACCGGCAGCCCGCTGGAGAACGCGGCCAGGGTGATCGCCCGGCACGAGCGGCGCGGGCGGCGGTACTACAGCGGAGTGCTCGCGCTGTTCGGCACCGACGAGTCCGGCGGGCAGACGCTGGACGCGCCGATCCTGATCCGCACCGCGGAGATCTCACCAGCCGGCGAGCTGCGCGTGTCGGTCGGTGCCACCCTGGTGCGCCACTCGACACCGGCAGGGGAGACGGCGGAGACCCACACCAAGGCGGCCGGGATCCTCGCGGCTCTGGGTCTGCTGTCGCCGCCGGGCGGTTCGGCGGGCCCTGGTTCGGGTGGCGGTGCCTCGGTGGCCTCGGTGGCCTCGGTGGGAGCGGTGGGCGCGGGCTCGGTGGGCGGGGAGCTGGCAGGAGCTGTCCCGCCGGCCACGTTCGGAGACGATCCGCTGGTCGCGGACGCGCTCGCGGCGCGCACCGAGCGGCTGGCCCGGTTCTGGCTGCTGGACAGGCAGGCCGGCGTGCCCGCGCCTGCCCCGCTCGGCGGCAGGTCCGCACTGATAGTGGACGGTGAGGACGCCTTCAGTGGCATGCTCGCCCACCAGCTGCGCGGTCTCGGCCTCGCCGTGACGGTGCGGGACTGGCGGGATGCGGGAGACGCCCGGGACACCGCCGGGTTCGACCTGCTGGTCGCCGGCCCGGGCCCCGGTGACCCGACCGTGCGCGACGATCCGCGGATGACGGCCCTGCGGTCGCTCGTGGCCGGGGCGCTCACCCGGCGGCGGCCCCTGCTGGCGGTCTGCCTCGGGCACCAGCTGCTCGCCGATCTCCTCGGGCTGCGCCTGCACCGGCGCGAGGAGACCTCCCAGGGGCTGGCCCGGGAGATCGACTTCTTCGGCCGCCCGCGCCGGGTCGGGTTCTACTCGACGTTCACCGCCGTCTGCGCACAGCGCGAGCTCAGCACGCCGTTCGGCACCGTCGAGGTCTGCCGGGACGTCGTCGACGATCCGGCGCCGCCGCCGGGCGGTCACCCGGTCCGCGCGGTGCACGCGCTGCGCGGGCCGACCTTCGCCGGTCTCCAGTTCCACCCCGAGTCGGTGCTCAGCGAGGACGGTTTCGCACTGCTCCGCGAGGTGCTGTCGGCGTTGGTGCCGACCACGGCGCCGCGGGTGGTTCAGCCGCGTGCGGAGTCGTGCCAGGAACCGACGACCAGCCGTGCGGCGAGACCGAACAGCCAGAAGACCACCAGCCCGAACAGTGCCGAGGAGATGATGGCGGCGAACAGCGGCGCGGACGACAGGTCGCGGGTGTAGTTGTCGATGAGGGCACCGATGCCCACGTCTCCACGACGGAAGAAGAAGTCGCCGACGATCGCGCCGATGACCGCGAGCCCGGCCGAGATACGCAGGCCGGCGAAGACCGCGGGCAGGGCGCTGGGCAGCTCGAGGTGCACCAGCCGGCGCCACCGACCGACCCGGCGCAACGTGAACAGGTCGTGGTGGCCGGCGTCCACGGACTGGATGCCGAACAGGGTGTTCGTGATCATGGGAAACATCGAGATCACGACACAGACCACGGTGCGGGACCAGAAGCCGTATCCGAGCCAGAAGCCGATGAGCGGGACGATCGCCAGCACCGGGATGGTCTGCAGGAGGATGGCCCACGGGTAGAAGGAGTTCTCGATCCAGCGCGCCTGCGCCATCAGGATCGCCGCGGCGATGCCGAGGGCCGCGGCGATCGCGAGCCCGACCAGGGCGACCTTGGCCGTCCCCGCCAGTGCGGTGAGGATCTCGTCGGCGGTGCGGCGGTCCAGGAAGCCCTCGGCCACGATCTCGTGCGGTGGCGGGAGCAGGAAGCGGCGCCGGGGGGCGAGGAACCAGTAGCTGACCGCGTACCAGATGCCGGTCACCACCGCGAACACGCCCAGCGGCGGCAGCACCGTCCGCCCGGCTCGGATTCCGAGCGACCGAAGCGCTGCGTGCGTCCCACCTGCGCCAGGTGAGCCCCAGCGCTCGCTGACACGGACAGCGGGAGGGGCTCCCGGCGTGGCTGGATCGGGGGCTTCGCCGTCGGGCACGCCGGAACACTATCCGTACACGAATGCGGTGAAGGTACCTGGTTGCAGGTGAAATCCGAGGGCGTGGGAGGCTGGCGCCCGAATTGGCAGGTGACAGATAACGGGGGGACCTGTCACTGTGGCGACCCGCCGCCCCGGGATTCACGTCCGGCTGTTCCTGCCTGTCGTTCCTGTCCTTCCCTGTGCCGAGGAGAGCAGAGCACGTGACGAGACTTCGTTCGGTGGCGGCCTGGGCCTGCGCCGCGGGCCTGGCCCTCGGACTGGCCGGGTGCGGTGACTCCGAGTCAGACACGGAAGCGGCCGCCAGCGCCGCCGGGGCAGCCGCCGGGGCGAACTACACCACCCCGCTGAAAGGTGTGTGCCCGGACACCGTCGTCGTGCAGACCAGCTGGTGGCCGGAGGTCGACTACGGCTCGACCTACCAGCTGCTCGGGCCCGACCCGAAGATCGACGCAGGTGCGTTCTCGGTGTCCGGGCCGCTCGGCGCCACCGGCGTCGACCTGGAGATCCGGTCCGGGGGGCCGGCCGTCGGCTTCGACCCGGTCACCGCGCTGTTCGAGAAGGACGACGACATCCTGCTCGGCTACCTCGACCTGGACGAGGTGATCCGCAACTCCGCCGAGCACCCGTCGGTCGGCGTGCTCGCCCCCTACGCGAAGTCACCGCTGATGTTCTTCTGGGGTGACCCGGCGCTGGACTTCACCACCCTCGAGGACATCGGCCGGTCCGGGAAGACGGTGCTGGTCGGGGACGAGTCCTACCTGAACGCGCTGGTCGGCGAGGGCCTGTTCCAGCGGTCCCAGATCGACAACTCCTACACCGGGGACATCAGCCGGTTCGTCGCCGAGGACGGCGGGATCGTGCAGGCCGGCTTCGTCACCGACGAGCCGTACCGGCTCGAGCACGACGTCCAGGAGTGGGCGAAGCCGGTGAAGTACGTGCTGGTCGGCGACGAGTACCCGGCCTACGCCAACGTGCTGGCCGTCCGCAAGGACAAGGTGGCGACGAACCAGGAGTGCCTGTCGAAGCTCGTCCCGCTGTTCCAGCAGGCGATGGTCGACTACCTCGCCGACCCGGAACCGGCCAACGAGCTGATGATCGAGGTCACCTCGAAGCTGGAGACCGCGGGCTACGAGCTGTCCACCGGCCTGCTCGCGGACGGGAACACCCGGCAGCGCGAGCTCGGCCTGGTCGCGAACGGCAGCGACGGGACCTTCGGCAGCTTCGACAGCGAGCGGGTCGAGAGCCTGATCGGGCGGCTCACCCCGGGCCTCACCGAGGCGGGAACACCTCCGGCCCCGGGCCTGAAGCCCCAGGACATCATCACCAGCGAGTTCATCGACCGCTCCATCTCGCTGAGCTGACCGGCCCGTCGGCGCGGTGCCCGGACCTCACGTCCGGGCACCGCGCCGACGGACGCCCCGCTCTGCGATCTCTGGCGATTCGGCCTCGAAGGGGAGCCCAGACAGCCGTGACCGACAACCAGCCGTACCCGCCCCCGACCTTCGACACGACCCGGCCGCACTCGGCCCGGGTCTGGAACTACTACCTGGGCGGCAAGGACAACTTCCCGGTCGACCGGGCGCACGGCGACCGGACCATCGCGGTCTTCCCGCAGATGGTGGACGTCGCCCGGTCGTCCCGGGCCTTTCTCGCGCGGGCCATCACCTATCTGGTGGCCGAGGAGGGCGTGCGCCAGTTCCTCGACGTCGGCACCGGCCTGCCGGTCGAGAACAACACCCACCAGGTCGCCCAGCGGATAGCGCCGGAATCGCGGGTCGTCTACGTCGACAACGACCCCATGGTGCTCATCCACGCCAGGGCGCTGCTGGCCGGTACACCCGAGGGTGTCACCACCTATCTCGAGGCCGACGCCCGCGACCCGGATCGCATCCTGGAGTTCGCCGCCGAGACGCTGGACTTCACCCGGCCGATCGGCCTGATGCTGATGTCGATCATGGGTCTCATCGCCGACCTCGACGAGGCCTACTCCATCGCACGGCGGCTCGTGGCCGCACTGCCCGCCGGCAGTTTCCTGGTCCTCGAGGACGGGTCGGACGACCGGACGTCAGCCCCGGCGCCGGGCCCGGCGGCGGGCAAGGACCATGATCTCGGCGTCGACGACCTCAACGTGGTCACCACGGACGGAAACGGATACCACTATCGCACCGTCGACCAGATCAGGGTTTTTTTTGACGGCCTCGAGCTTGTCGAGCCCGGAATCGTCTCGCCGCCTTACTGGCGCAACGACCCGGGGCCGGACGGTCCGTTCGCGCCGTTGGAATCCTGCGGCGTCGGTCGCCGGCGGTAATTGGTGCGCGCCGGCTCCGTACCGGGGCCGGCGCCCTCCGCGAGCGCTTGACCGGCATGGCGACATGATGCTTGTATCCGGCCCATGCCGGTAGTGACCACCTCGAGTAAGAAGCAGATCCTCCTCGCTGCCGAGCGCCTGTTCGCGGTACACGGAATTGAGGGGATCTCGCTGCGGCAGATAGGTGCTGCCGCCGGCAACGGGAACAACTCGGCGGTGCAGTACCACTTCGGCTCCAAGGACCGGCTGATCCAGGCGATCTTCGAGTACCGGCTGCCGTGGCTCCATCAGCGTCGGCTGGACCTGATGGTCGAACGCGGCACGAGCGACCTGCGTGGTCTGGTCGAATGCCAGGTGCGCCCCCTGATGGAACACAGTGAGATAGCGGACAGTTACTACCTGACTTTCGTGGCCATGCTGAAGCAGTACGGCCGCCGCGACATCTTCGGGTGCATGCCGGAGCCGATGCGCACCTCGTCGCGAGAATTCCAGGAACAGCTGGCGACGTACCTCCCCCACATCGCCGAGCCGCTGCGCACGAACCGGATCGCGCAGGCGATGTCCCTCGTCGTCGAGGCGACCGCCGAACGCCAGCGCGCACACGCGGCCGACCAGCCGGTGCTGCCCTTCGAGGTGCACCTGATGGACCTTCTCGACGCCATCATCGGATTCATGACGGCCGCGGTGTCCACGCAGACCCTCGACGCGCTCGCCCACACCACACCGGCCCCGCTCTCCTGGGCGAGATTCATCTAGGAAGTGAAAGCCGGGGGCGTCCTGCGGGCCCTTCGGTGAACGGCCCCGGGCGGGCGGACCGGGCCGGCCGGTCTCGGCCAGCGTTTCCCTGGGTTCCGTGACCGAAGGATGCCGGAATCGTCTGCATTGCGTGACCACACGTCATTCCCGGCTCCTCGGGAGCGGGCCGGCTCGGCAGTAGGCTCGGGGCGGACGAAGCTCGGGCGGCCACCGGGTCACCAGGACCGGCACGGAACGGGAGATGGTCTTGGTGGATCAGGGCGGCGGCGAGGCAGGGTCTCCGACGTCGGCCGACCGGGGCCGAGCGGCCGCCGCGGAACCGGGCGAAGGTCAGCGCCCGGCCGGCGACGAGTCGACGCTGTATCTCCCACGCGCAGCCGTGCCCCGGCCGGAGACACAGCCCCAGCCTGAGACACAGCCCCAGCCTGAGACACAGCCCCAGTGGGAGGAACAGCCCCAGTGGGAGGAACAGGCCCAGCCTGAGACACAGCCCCAGCCCGAGACAGGCCATCAGCAGATCCCCGGCTTCGCGGGACCGCGGCCCGCCGCCGGTCCGGCGGACACCTTCCGTTCGGAGTGGGCCCGTCCGGTCGCGGGGGAGGTTCCCGGCCCCCAGCCGTGGGCGGAGGTGCCACCGACCCGCAGAGCGGACGGCTACGACGACGGGTCGCACGGGGATGGCAGCACACCCTGGTCGGCTGCCGGCAACCAGTGGGGGCCGCCGCCCGGGGACCCGCGGTGGGCCCCGCCGGGAGCGGGCCCGGCGCCGGGTGCGGGCGTCGCCCCGGACGGTGGCCCGGGCGGTCCGGGTGGTGGTTTCGGCGGTCCGGGTGCTCCCGGCGCCGCGGGTGCGCCTTCCGCCGGCCGGCGGCGGCGCAGGCGGTGGATCGCCGCCCTGGTCGCGCTGGTCGTTCTGCTGGTGCTGCTCGTCGTCGGCGACCGGCTCGCCGTCGCCGAGGCCGAGGACCAGATGGCCAGGCAGGTCCGCACGAGTGTCCTGGAAGCGCTGGAATGCGGCGCGCCCGCGCCGACGGTGCGTGACGTCAGCATCGGGGGCTTCCCGTTCCTCACCCAGATCCTGCTCGGCAAGCTCGAGGACATCAGCCTCACCATCGAGGGGATCGCCACCCCGGGGCCGCAGATCTCCGAGGTCCAGGCCAGGCTCACCGGCATCCACGTGCCGTTCGGCGACATGATCTCCGGGAGCATCGGTGCGGTGCCGGTCGACGACATCCGGGCGAGGGTGCGCGTCGACTACGCGGACCTGAACGCCTACCTGGCCACGCTGCCCGGCGAGATCCAGGTCAACCCGGTCGAGGGCGGGCGGCGGATCGAGATCTCCGGGCGGATCGACATCCCGCTGCTCGGCGCGCAGGAGGTCGGCGGCGTGACCACCTTCGAGGTCCGCAACAACCTGCTCACGATGGTGCCGAGCGAGGTCACCCTGCGCGGGGCGCTCAACTTCGCCATCCCGATTCCCGGGGGCTCGCTGTTGCCGTCCGTGCCGATCCCGGTCGGCCAGCTGCCGCTGGACCTCGTCATCGCGCAGGCGTCCAGCGGGCCCGACGGGCTGTCGCTGACCGCCACGGCCCACGACGTCGTCCTGCCGAAGGCCGCGGACGAGCCGCGCCAGTGCCCTCCCGGCACCACCGGGTCGGGCTGACGTCCGGCTCCAGGCGCGAGGCGCCGGGCGTCATGAGCGAGGCGTCAGGAGCCAGGCGTCAGGCGGGGTGGATGAGCCCGCGGGCGAAGGCGGCCTGGCCGGCGTGCTGGAGGTCGTCGGAGACCACGCTGACGAGCCGCACCCCGAGAGTCACCGGGGGATCCCAGGCGGTGTCGACGACCCGCGCGAAGTCCTCGTCGCGCAGCCCGGCCACGTAGCGGGCGGTCTGCGCGTGGACGGCGTCGTGGTAGCCGAGCAGCAGCGCCGGGTCGCTGACCTGGACAGCGTCCACGTCGGCGGAGCTGTGCCCGTAGCCGATCGAGCGATACCCGTCCTGCGGGCCCGTGTCGAGGGCGAGCCCGAACCGCTTCTCCCACCCGTCGGCGTGCCAGACCTGCGGGGTCGCGGCGACGCCGGCGACATGGTCGTCCTGGACCCGGCTCAGGTGCCAGACGAGCCAGGTGATCGAGTTGGCCCGCCCGTCGAGACGCTGGTTGAGCTCGGCCGGTTCCAACCCGTCCACCACCTCGTGGACGACGTCCCGGATGCGACCGAACGCGTCGAGGAGCAGGGTGGTGCTGGCGGGAGTGCCGGGGAGACCGGCGCTGGAGTCGTCTGTCATGTCCACCTCCTGGCCGCGGGAACCTCTCGGGAAACCATGCCCGGGACGAGTCCCCACCACCGCACCGACCGGTACGGAGCCGCGGGGGCGGCGGCCAGGAGGTGGTGACCGCGGGCAGCGCCAGCTGACGGGTAGTGCTGCCACGGTGTCGGTCCGGCGTCAGAAGACGCGGAGGACGTCCTGACGCACGATGGTGGCCAGGCTGTGCTCGGCGAGCGCCGCGATCGTCATGGACGGGTTGCAGGCGCCGGTCGAGCCGGGGATCCGCGAGCCGTCGAGGACGTAGAGGCCGCGATGCCCCGCCACCCGGCCGTAGAGGTCGACCGCCGACCCCATCGGCACCCCGCCGAGCGGGTGCCAGGTGGACTGCGCCTGGGCGTTGGTGTCGATCATCATGCCGCCGCCGACCTGGGCGAGCTGCTGCATCTTGCCGGCGATCTGCTGCTGCAGGGCGGCGTCGGCGCCGGTCGGCCAGGTCAGGACGGCGTCGTCCTTGGCGCTGTCGTATGCCCAGGTGCCGACGGGGTTCACGATGCCGAGGCCGACGACCGTCAGTACCTTCTGACCGTTGGTCGGCACCGGTGATCCCGCGTGGATGACCGTGTAGGGGATCGTGGCCTGCGGGTCGCGGCCGCCGACGCAGGCCGGCCCCCCCTGCGCGGTGCCCGGGTCGCCGTTCATGCCGACCCAGGCGAAGATCCGGTCGCCGTTGTTGCCCCACTGCGTGCCGATGGAGTCGGGCAGGTTCGGCACCAGCCCCTTGGCCTTCGCCTTCACCAGCAGCCGGGTGGTGCCCGCCGAGCCGGCGTTGAGGAACACCGCGTTGGCGATGATGGTCTTGCGCTCCTGGACGACACCACCGGTGTCGATCCGGTCCACGGAGAGCACCCAGCGCTTCAACGAGTCCAGCGAGATGTCGCGGACGACGTGCAGCGTCGCGACCCGGACCCGCCCGGTGGCCTCGGCAGCCGCCAGGTAGGTGACGTCGATCGAGCGCTTCCCGCCGTTGTTGACACCGAAGGCGATGTCACTGGTGGTGTAGGTGGGCGTGTAACGGCCCGCCAGCTCGCCGCGGACGAAGTTCCAGTCGATCGGCAGCGGCACCGGGACGGACTGCAGCCCGGCCTGTGGGGCGACGTCCCGGAACAGCCGGGAGGACTTGTACGGGTCCGTGTTCAGGATGTCGTTGGGAATGGTGGAGATCCCGAGCATCCGGGCCACCATCGGGTAGGCCCAGAAGTTCAGCTCGTCGTAGAGGCCCGCCGCCACCGGAATCGACTGGGCGAAATGCTGTTTGGTGGGCTGCAGGGTCATGCCGTGGTACATCAGCGAGCCGCCGCCGTACGCGGCGCCGCAGTTGATCGTCATGTTGTTGCCGGGAACACTCTCGATGACGCCGACATACGGGTCCCAGTTCTTCACGACACCGCCGACGACGGCGTGGTCGGTCAGCCAGGACGAGCGGTTGTCGATGTTCGCGAACCGGGAGAAGGTGTTGGCGTTCGGGCCGGTTGGCCACCGGATGCCGCGCTCGAGGACCAGGGTGGAGACACCGGCCTGGGCCAGCCGCAGCGCGGTGACGCCACCGCCGAAGCCGCTGCCGATGACAACGGCCCGCTCCCGCTGGGTGCTGGTCGGGACGGCTGCCGGGGCGGCGGCGCGGGCCGGCGAGGCGACCGAACCGGCGGCGAGGCCGCCGGCGACGGCAGCGCCGAGCGCGGCCGTGCCGAATAACTTCCGTCGGGTGACGGAACCACCGCCGGTGAGCGGGCGCTCGACGGGCGTGTCGGATGGGTTCTCGGGCATGGCAGGTTTCTCCTGGGCTGTTCGCAGGGTTTCGGCACGCGCGGACACCGCACGAATACCGTCGCGGAATCCAGTCGCCATGAATCGCGGCGCCTCGAATCCGGCTTCGCGCGGTGAGAACACAGGAACAGCGGGCCGCCCACCGGAGCGGAAATGCTGTTACTGGAACCGGTCGACGGTCAGGGGCCGGCGGCACCCGGGCTTCGTCTTCGACGGAACAAGGAGGGAACGAAGTAAGTGCCCGGGACACCTCCGGCCTTTTGCCTCCGCGCGTCACCCAGCATCGTGAGGGGCCGGCTGTGTGTCAATAGATTGCCCCGTGACCCGGGTCGTTTGTGCGCCGGGTAAAGGTCGCGGGTTTACTGGTTTCCGGCCGCCTGCGGGTACGACCGCGCAGGTCACGCCAGCTGTCGCCGGTGTCCATCCGTGTGTGGAGAAAAGAACGTCCCGCCGGTGCATGTATGGCACCGACGGGACGTTGTGTACCGA
Organism: Parafrankia sp. FMc2; assembly: GCF_041008525.1. Classification (NCBI taxonomy): domain Bacteria; kingdom Bacillati; phylum Actinomycetota; class Actinomycetes; order Frankiales; family Frankiaceae; genus Parafrankia; species Parafrankia sp. FMc2. The sequence continues at coordinate 132,331 of NZ_JBFLUG010000004.1, forward strand.
GAGAGTGGAGATGAGCGGGTGCGGGGAGTGAGCCCCGGAGAACACCCGGTGTTGCGGCGTGCCTGGGCGGCCGGGGGAGTCAGGCCCCGGCAACCCTGTGCAGGACGTTGCGGTCGGTGTGCGCCACCGGGTCGGCGACCCGGGCGTGTGTGATCGTCGTGGTCGAGTCGTAGGAGAGACCGCCCTCCGCGGACACGGCGACGGTCACCTCGTACAGCGTCGTGTTCGCCGCCCGGGCCAGGTACGGGTTCGACAGGATCCCGTAGGTCGTCGATCCGAGCTCGGAGCGCAGCGTGAAGGTCGTCGCGTCCGCGGCGACGGCAGCTCCCGCGATGAGCACCTGGCCGCGGGGGACCATGAAGCACCGCATGACGTGGCCGAGCACCGCGTCCCACAGCCAGTAGCCGATCTCGGTGTGGAACGCCTTGTCCTCACCGTGCCGCCACGCGGCCATGTGGTAATCCAGCCCGTAGAGCTGCTGGGCGCCGTTGTCCACGGGCCCGAACGGCTTGAACGTGATCTTCTCGCGGTAGGGGGTAGTGATCATCGAGCCTTCGGAGTTGCCGAAGGCGACGTCCACGCCCTGGTCCCCCTCCCACTCGCCGGCGAGAGCCGCCAACGGGCCGAACTCCGGGCCAACCTGTTCCGCCACCGCCAAGCCCTCCTCGGGACAAACCGCCCGCAACCGGTGCGGGGCGGACATATCGCCGAAGATACGTGGTGATAGGGAGCTGCTGGCGCTGGTAGGCCGCAAGGAGCACGCTCCCGCGACTTTGGTCAGGGGGCCTGGGCCATGCGGCGGTCACGCGGTGGTCACGCGGCGGCGAGGGCGACCTCCGTCGACTTGACCAGCGCGGTCACCTGTGCGCCAGCCACCAGGCCGAGGTCCTTCACCGCGTCGAGGGTGATCGCCGCGGTGAGCTGCCCCCCGTTGTCGAGCTCGAGGTGCGCGACGGCCATGGCACCGCCGGCGTCGATGGAGGCTACGGTGCCGCGGAGCTGGTTGCGGATGCTGAGGCCCGCCACGCTGCCCGTGGCCAGCGAGACCTCGGTGGACTTGATGAGCACGGCGACCTCGCCGCCCACAGCGAGCTTCAGGTCCTCGACGGCGTCGAGGGTGACGGCGGCGGTCAGCTCCTGGCCTCCGGCCAGCGTGATCGACACGGTGCTCATCACGGCTCCGCGGGTGATCTCGCTGACGGTCCCGGTGAGCTGGTTGCGCACGCTGAGGTTCATGGTCGGCTGCATCGTCTGCTCCCTGCCTGTCGAGGCGTCGTCGTGTCGGCGTCGGTGGCGACCCTGCCTTCCCTACCCCCGGATGCGTCCCCACACCAGCGGGACGGTCGCCATCTGGTGCCGACGGGGCTCGACTGGTGCCGACCGGGCGACGGGGGCCATCGGTGACTGCCTGTGTGCGTCGCGGTGCCCGCAGCCGGGATCGTTCCCGTGCGAGTGTGGGCGAGAAGGGCATATGCTGCATCTGAGAGTCAGCTGCTCTCGGCTGCCCGCTGATCGTCCCGTCCTGGCGAGACCGCCAGCCGGGCGATCCGAATGACGTGGAGGGTTGGAACCCGTTGCTCGTCCCTCCAGCGCCGGCGTGGCACCGGCACGACGCCGTCGTCAGTGCGCCTGGCACGCTCTCGGGTTTGCTCCTTTGTCCTTTTCCTGGGTGAAGCCGGAGACGGTTTGTGGGCCGGTCGTGATGCTAGGAGTGTTCTGATGGCTCAAGTTCCTTTTGCTCCCGAGGTGTTCACGTGGCCGGCGGAGAGTCCACAGCTCATCGGTGCGCGGTGTGGGAGCTGCGCGGCGGTGACGTTCCCCGCGCAGGACGCGTGTCCGCGGTGCGGGAAGCTGGAGATGGCGCGGCATCTGCTGCCCCGGGAGGGGACGCTGTGGACGTGGACGACGCAGGAGTTCCTACCGAAGGCGCCCTACGCCAGTGGGGAGACGCCGGAGACGTTCCGGCCGTTCGCGGTCGGTCTGGTGCAGCTCGGGGACGACGTGCGCGTCGAGGGCCGGCTCACCGTGAGTGACCCGGAGCAGATCAGTTTCGGGATGGGTCTGGAGCTCGTGATCTATCCGTTCCGTACCGACGAGGACGGCACCCAGGTGATGTCCTACGCGTTCGCGCCGTCCGAGGGAGGACACTGACATGGAGGACGTCGCGATCATCGGGGTGGGTATCCATCCCTTCGGGCGTTTCGGTGACAAGTCCGCGATCCAGATGGGGGCGGAGGCTGTCCGGGCCGCTCTCGCCGACGCGGGTATCGAGTGGAAGCAGGTGCAGTTCGCGTTCGGGGGCAGCTGCGAGGTCGACAACCCCGACGCGGTCGTGGGCCTGCTGGGGCTGACCGGTATTCCGTTCATGGACGTGTACAACGGCTGTGCGACCGCGGCGACCGCGTTGGAACTGACCGCGGACGCGATCCGCTACGGGAAGTACGACATCGGTCTGGCTGTCGGGATGGACAAGCACGCGTTCGGTGCGTTCACCGCGGATCCCGTGCACTACAGTGCGCCGCCGTGGTACGGCGACATCGGTCATTTCCTGACCACGAAGTTCTTCGGCATGAAGATCAACCGTTACATGTACGACCACGGGATCTCGCACCGCACGCTGGCCCGGGTCGCCGCGAAGAACTACCGTAACGGTGTCCTGAACCCGAACGCGTTCCGCCGCAAGGCCATCACGGAGGACGAGATCCTGTCCTCGGCGATGCTGAACCACCCGCTGACGAAGTACATGTTCTGCAGCCCCGACGAGGGGGCGGCCGCGGTGATCCTGTGCCGGGCCGACATCGCGCGCCGTTTCACGTCCACGCCGCTCTACCTGCGCGCGAGCACGCTGCGGACCCGGACCTACGGGGCGCACGAGGTCCACAGCTCCTGGGCCGCGGTGGAACCCGCCGACGCCCCCACGGTGTACGCGTCCCGGGCCGCGTACGAGACCGCGGGGATCGGCCCCGGTGACGTCGATGTCATCCAGATCCAGGACACCGACTCCGGTGCCGAGATCATGCACATGGCCGAGAACGGTTTCTGCGCGGACGGCGACCAGGAGAAACTCCTCGCCGAAGGCGCGACCGAGATCGGTGGGCGGCTGCCCGTCAACACCGACGGCGGACTCATCGCCAACGGTGAACCGGTCGGCGCCTCCGGGCTGCGCCAGATCCACGAACTCGTCCTGCAGCTACGCGGGCAGGCCGGCGACCGGCAGGTCCCCGGCACCCCCCGCGTGGGCTACGCCCAGCTCTACGGCGCACCCGGCACCGCCGGCGTCTCCATCATCACCACCTGACAGCCGTGCGGGTGGGGCGCCCCGGTGCGGCGCTCCACCCACACCGCACCCCTGCCCCGACCACGCAGCAGGCCCGGCGCCTGCTGGTCCTCCGGGTCGGCGCAGCAGCAGGGCGTTCTCGACCCGGAAGCCCACCTGTCCGTTCGGGCGGGACATCGGAGCCTCGTACATCTCCCGAAGGTCCACCGCCCAGCCGTCCACGGCCGTACCGAGCTCGGCGCGGACATCGTCGGGGGTGGTGAGCCGGGTGTGCGGGACCGTCCTCGGCTGCCACGACGGCGCACCGGAGTGGCTCGCGATCAGGAGGCTGCCACCGGGAGCGACCCGCGCCGCCGCCGCGCGGAGCACCTCGTCGCGGGGCATCCCCGTCGGGGAGTGCAGGAACATCGCGATCACCAGCCCGAACGGTCCGGCGGGCGGACCGTCGGTCAGGTCCCGGCACAGCCAGGAGATCCGGTCTGCGACACCCGCCGCCTGCGCGGCCAGGGCTCCCCGCTGGAGCGCGGTCGGCGAGACGTCGACCGCGGTGACCCGCCATCCGCGGGCCGCCAGCCACACCGCGTCACCGCCCTCGCCGCAGCCCAGGTCCAGCGCTGCCCCGGACCCCGCGACCGCCGCCGGGTGCCCCGGTGCCGCCGCCGCGGAGCCGAGCTCGCGGACGAGCAGATCGTTGGGGGCGCCGGACCACATCCGCTCCGTCTCGCGGTAGCGCCCCTCCCAGAACCGACCGCACTCGCCGCGCGCGCCGGGCGCCTCGGCGGCGGGGGAGGGGCCGGTGGAGGAGGAAGGCCCTGTGCTCGGATGCCGGGTGTTCGGATGCGGGGTGTTCTCCGTCGTCGGCCGTGCCATGAGCCATCCTCCGGTCACCGGCAGCCGCCGTGGACCGGACCAAGGGCCCCGCGCCACTGGACCTTCGGCTGGCCGCGCCCGCCCGCCCGCCGCGCCCGCCCGCCGCCGCGCCCGCCGTCAGATCCGCCGATGACGACGTACCGGCGTTGTGCCCCGCTTCTCTGCTGCTGCCCGCGTTCAGCGCGCCGGTTCGCGGCCGGCCGACGGAAAGCGATGTCTGCCACCAGGAACACCGCATCGCTCGACCGTGACCCGGAAAGCTGCTATGTGTACCCGGCGGCAACAGGTGTCTCACTGGTTGGTAAGCGCGTTGACAGTCGTGTTGTCAGGTCCGTACAGTACAGGACGTCATGCGTCGTGAAATCGGCGAAAACATTCAGGTGGAGATGTGAAGCGCATTCAGCAGCGAGGGCTGTATTTCGAGGAACTGCAGACCGGTGTGGTCTATGCCCACAGCCCGGGCCGCACGGTCGGAGAGGCGGACAACACGCTGTTCTCCACCCTCACGATGAATCCGCAGAGTCTGCACCTTGACGCCGCGGCAAGCGCGTCGACGGAGTTCGGCGAGCGGCTCGTGAACAGCCTGATGACGATGTCCATCATGGTCGGTCTGAGCGTCGCGCAGCTCACCCAGGCGACCACCGTCGCCAACCTCGGCTTTGGCGAAATCGCCTTCCCGGCGCCGGTCCTGATCGGTGACACGCTCTACGCCGAGACGGAGGTCCTGTCGAAAAGGGACTCGCGGTCGCGGCCCGACAACGGCGTGGTCGTGTTCCAGCACCGGGCGCTGAACCAGAAGGGTGTTCTTGTCGCCCGGGCCGACCGCACCGCGCTGATGCTGCGCGTCCCGGCTGGTTCCGGCGATTCCGCCGCGGCCGGCTGAACGGTCCGTGGTTCTGATACGCCGGGCTGTGTCGAGCTGGGAGACAACGTGACCGAGTGGACCCTGGGATCATCCCTTCTGTTCTGCCCCGCCGACCGGCCGGAGCGATACGGGAAGGCGCTGGCGGCGGCCGACACCGTCATCATCGACCTGGAGGACGCCGTCGCCGCGGCGAACCGCCCCGAGGCCCGCAAGGCCCTCGTCGGGAACCCGGTGGATCCCGCCCGCGTGATCGTGCGGGTGAACCCGCGTACGACGGCCGACTACGACGAGGACATGCGCGCCCTGGCGCAGACCGAGTACCGGGTCATCATGCTGGCGAAGACCGAGAGCGCCCAGCAGGTCGAGGACGCCGCGCCCTACCAGGTCCTCGCCCTGTGCGAGACGGCCCGCGGGGTGCTGGCGTCCGCCGAGGTGGTGCGCGCGCCGAACATCGTCGGCGTCATGTGGGGCGCCGAGGACCTGATGGCCTCTCTCGGTGGCAGCGGCAGCCGCCTGCCGGACGGCACCTACCGCGACATCGCGCGGTTCGCGAAGTCCACGGTGCTGCTCAACGCCGCCGTCGCCGGGGTGCCCGCCGTCGACACGGTGTTCCTGGACGTCCGTAACGTCCCCGCGCTGACCGCCGAGGCGGACGAGGCGGTCGCCTGCGGCTTCGTCGCGAAGGCCTGCATCCATCCGTCGCAGGCCGCGGTGGTGCGCCAGGCCTTCCAGCCGTCCGCCGACGAGGTCGCCTGGGCACGGCGGGTCGTGGCCGGCAGCGCGGACAGCGCGGTGTTCCTGCTCGACGGCCAGATGATCGACGCCCCGGTGTTGGCGCAGGCCCGTCAGATCCTGCGCCGGGCGGAGGGCTGAACCCGGCCGGCGGTGTCGCCGGCAGCGGCAGTGAAGGAGTTCAGGACAGATGAGTGATCTGGAACCCGGGGCAGCGCCCGCGATCGACCTGCGGGAGGCCATGCGCACCGCACGGTCGCTGCGCCGGTTCCGGCCCGACCCGGTGTCCGACGAAGTGCTGGCCCGGTGCCTGGAGGCCGCGACCTGGGCTCCGTCCGGCTCGAACGCGCAGGCGTGGAAGTTCCTGGTGCTGCGCTCGCCGGAGGTCCGCGCCGTGCTGGGCCCCGCCTTCAGGGAGGGCTGGGACTGGGTTCGCACCATCTACGGCCAGTCCGCCCAGGCGCCGCCGGCCGATGACACCTCGCGGCAGGCCCGGCTGACCCGCACGATGCTGCACCTGGTGGACAATTTCGAGAACGTGCCGGTCTACGTGCTGTTCTGCTACCGGCTGACCGGGTTCGTCCCGGAGTTCATCGAGGGCGGCTCGATCTTCCCGGCGATGCAGAACTTCCTGCTCGCCGCCCGTGCCGAGGGCCTCGGCACGGTACCGAGCACCTGGTTCACGTTCGCCGAGGACAAGCTGCGCTCGATCATCGGCATCCCGGACGACTGGCGTATCGCCGCGCTCGTGGCGGCCGGCTGGCCGGTGGGCAGACACGGGCCGGTCCGCCGCCGCCCGCTGCACACCGTCACGGCTCTCGACACCTGGGACAACCCCTTCCTGACGCCCTGATCGCCGAACGCCCTGATCGGCGACCTGGCACCTCTGATGTGTCCTTGCTGACACGCACACAGCGTGGCTTGTCGTAGGCAGCCAGGCCCCCGGAGGATGCGAGGATCGGTAGTGCCCTTCGTCCCGACCTGGACGGATAGCCGCCGCCGGCGGTGACCACGGGGAGGGGCTTCGTTCGTGACCAGCAGATCCGGTCTGGCACCAGGCGTCTCCGTCCCGCGTGCGCGGCAGATCCCGCGGGATGACAGCGGCACTCCCGCCCCGGCCGGCGCCGCTGATCGGGGCGAGCCCACCGAGCTGGCGGAGCCCACCGAGCTGGCGGAGCCGAGCGACGGCATCGGCGGCCCGCAGGCGCTCTTCCGGGTGTCGGGCTACCGGCCCGGGCCGGACGGCACCGAGCTGTCGATGGCGGTGGGCCCCTGGCTGGACGGCGTCGGCGGCACGCCAGCGGTGGGCGCCCTCGGCATCCTGGCCGACGACGTGCTCGGCCGGCCCGTCTTCGTCAGCCGTCCACCCGGGACGCATCTGGTCACCTTCGAGCTGTCGGTCGAGGTCGTCCTGCCGCCGCCGTGGGCTGGGCCGCGCCTGCTCGCGACCGGAACGGTCGTCGCCATCGACGCGGCCCGTGGCCTGTCGCGCTGCGAGATCGTCGACGGTGGGGGGCGCCTCGTCGCCACCGGGCGCGCGCACCTGCGCCTCGTCCCGGCCGGCTGGTCGCAGCCGGAGGGCATCCGCGCGAGCACTCTCACCGCCGCCGCCGCCGCCGACCTCTCGGCCCGCGACACCCTCGGCCCCGCCGGCTCGACCGGTGCCGGTCGCGGCGGCCCGATCGTCGTTCCGGGCCGCCCCGAGTTCGGCAACGGCAGCGGCGCCGTGCACGGCGGGATCCTGTTCTGCGGCTCCGAGCAGGCGGCCGCCGCGGCAGATCCGGAGGGGCGCCTGACGACGACCTCCGTCACGATCCACTACCTGCGCCGGGCCGACCTGGCGGATCCCGTCGTCTACGAGGTGCAACCCGAGCACCAGGGGCGCTCGGTGGCCGTGTACCGGGTGACCGCCCGCAGTTCCGGCGGCAGGCCCTGCTCGATCGCCACGGTGGCCCGCACCGTCCGCTGACCCGCCTGACCCGCCTGACCCGCCTGACCCGCCGTCACGCCGGATGACGGTACCGGGTCGCTGGTCCCGGCCCGGCACGCGAAAGGGGCGCCCCCGACCGGGAGACGCCCCCTGCGCGTGCGGCGAGGCCTCAGACGTCGCTCTTCGCCGGCTCCGCCGCAGCCGCGGCGGGCTTCGCGGTCTCGGCGGTGGCCGCCGGCGCGGCCGGTACGACCTCCGCCTCGCCCGGGACCAGATCCTCCGCGGGGACGACATCCTCGGCCGGGACGACGTCCTCCGTCGAGGCTGCCGGCTCGGATGTCGTTGCGGTGGCGGCGTCGCCCGCGGATTCGGACTCCTCGACCACGGCAGCAGTCGCCACCGCCGCGGCTGGTGGCACAGCGGCCTCCGCCGGCAGGGACTTCGCTGCCGGCACCGACTCCTCCGCAGGGGCGGGCTTCTCCACGGCCGCGGGCACAGCCACGGGATCGGTCTTGGCCTCGGCCGTTGCCGCAGCCTCGACTGGTGCCGAGGCCTCGACCGGTGCCGCGGGCTCGACCGGTGCCGCGGGCTCGACCGGTGCCGCGGGCTCGGCGGTCGGCGCGGCCTCGGTGGCCGCCGCGGGTACGGCTGCTGCCTCGGTCTCGCCGGTGGTCTCAGGTGCGCTCTCGTCCGCGGGCTCCTCCGTGGCCGGTGCGAGGGTCACGGTGGCGCCGAGGCTCAGCGGGAAGTGGCAGGCCGCGTACTGGCCGGGGCGGATCTCCTGGATCTCCGGCTCCTCGGCCGTGCACCGCTCCTCCGCCCGCGGGCACCGGGTGCGGAAACGGCACCCGGTCGGCGGTGAGAGCGGGGACGGCAGGTCGCCTTCCAGCGCCGGGCCGGTGAACCCGCGCTCGGCGTCCGTCAACGGGACGGAGTCGAGCAGCGCGCGGGTGTAGGGGTGGGCGGGCTGGTCGTAGACCATGTCCGCGTCGCCGAACTCGCACACCTTGCCCAGGTACATGACCAGCACGTCGTCGCTGACCGCGCGCACGACCCCGAGGTCGTGGGCGATGAAGACGACGGTCAGGTTGAACTCGGCCTTCAGTTCCTCGATGAGGTTGAGGATCTGGGCCTGGACGGAGACGTCCAGGGCGGACACCGGCTCGTCACAGATCAGTAACTGCGGGTGCAGGGCGAGCGCGCGGCCGATCGCCACCCGCTGGGCCTGCCCGCCGGAGAGCTGGCGGGGCAGCATGTCGGCGAAGCGCTCGCTGCCCAGCCCGACCTGCTCCAGGATGGACGCCGAGGTGGACGTCCGCTCCGCGGCCGAGGCGCCGGCGACGGCCAGGCCCTCGACGACGATGTCCTTGACGCTGCGCCGCGGGTTCAGCGACGCCACCGGATCCTGGAAGATCATCTGGATGGAGCGCCGGAGCTCGCGCATCCGGCTCCCGCTGGCCTCGTCGATCCGTTCGCCGGCGAAGTCGATCCGCCCGGCGGTCAGCCGGTCCAGGCGCAGCACGGCCCGCCCGGTGGTCGACTTGCCGCAGCCGGACTCGCCGACGATCCCGAGCGTCTCGCCGGGCAGGACGTCGAAGCTGACCTTGGAGACCGCCTGGACGACCCCGCCCTTCGTCGGGTACTCGACGACGAGATCCCGCACGCTGAGCAGGGCCTCCTCGCCGCGCAGGTGTGCGGTGCCACTACCGGCCAACGAGCTCACCTCCGGTGATGTGCTCGGCGCTGGCCTGCACCGGGCTGAGACAGGCGACCTGGTGGTCGGTGCCGATGGAGACCATCTGCGGGCCCGGGTCGGTGCAGGCGTCGTCGGCGTGCGGGCACCGGGCCGCGAAGCGGCAGCCGGCTGGCGGCGCCGTCGGGTCGGGCAGGGAGCCGGTGATGAGCCGCATCGGCGTGTGCCGCTCGTGGTCGAGGGTGGGGGTGGCCTCCAGCAGCGCGTGGGTGTAGCGGTGCTGGGGGGAGTCGAAGACCTCGTGGGTGGCGCCGCTCTCGGCGAGCCGGCCCGCGTACATGACCGCGGTCCGGTCGGTCCGGCCGGCGACGATCGCCAGGTCGTGGCTGATAAGGATCATCGACATGCCGTGGCGGCGCTGCACGCCGCGCAGCAGGTCGAGGATCTGGCGCTGCACGGTGACGTCCAGCGCGGTGGTGGGTTCGTCCGCGATGAGCAGCGTCGGCTCGCAGGCCAGCGCGGTCGCGATCATGACGCGCTGGCGCATGCCGCCGGACAGCTCGTGCGGGTAGTTGCGCAGCCGCTTCTCGGGGTCGGGCACCCCGACCTCCCGGAGGAGGTCGAGGGCCCGCCCGTGCGCCTCACTGCGGCTGACTCCGAGATGCTTGCGCATGCCCTCGGTCAGCTGGCGCTCGACCCGGACGACCGGGTTGAGCGACCGGCCGGGATCCTGGAACACCATGGCGATGTGCTTGCCCCAGATCTCGGCGCGTTGCTTGCGGGGGAGGGTGAGCAGGTCCCGGCCCTCGAACAGCACCTGGCCCGAGCAGCCGGACCGCGCGGGCATCAGCCCCATGATCGCCCGGGCCATCACCGACTTGCCGGACCCGGACTCCCCGACCACGCCCAGGGCATGGCCGCGATCAAGGTCGAGGGACACGTCGTCGACGGCCCGGACGACACCGCGGGGGGTGCCGATGTAGGCGCGCAGGTTGCGTACCTGCAGGACAGGTTCAGTACTCATGGGCGTGTGGGACCTCTCGTCCGTCCTCCGGGTCAGCCGACTACTTCTTGATCCAGACTTCCTCGGGCAGCAGCGAGCCGCTGCCGTACTGGCGGAGCCCGCCGACATCCGTCCCGCCGTACGCGGAGAAGGTCGCGCGGGTGTAGTACAGGACCGGCGACAGCTCGGCCAGCCGCTTCTGCACCGTGCTGTAGGCGGCCTTGCGGTCGGCGTCGGTGGCCGCGGCCCGCCCGGCGCGGAGGGCGTCGGTGAGCTGCTGGTCGTTGATACCGGACAGGTTCGCCGGCGAGTCGCCGGCGAACGCCGTCGTCAGCCGTGGGTCAGGGCTGCGGAAGAACGCCGAGGAGACCAGGATGTCGAAGTCGAAGTTCGCGCGCAGTGCGGGGATCTGCGCGAAGTCGACCACCTTGACCTCGACGTCGACGTTCTCGTAGGGAGCCAGCTGCGCCTGGATGTTCTCGGCGAGCGAGCGGTTCTCGGTCGACGGGAAGGTGCTGAAGGAGAACTTCACCGGCTTGCCCTCGGCGGCGAGCTCGTCGAAGAGCCGCTTGGCCTTGGCCGGGTCCGTCGTGTGTAGCGGGATGTCCTCGTAGAGCGCCGACTTGTCGGTGAACAGCGTCTCGGGGATCTCGGCGGTGCCGTTGTAGACGGCCAGGTTGGCCGCCTCCAGGTCGACGGCCGCGTTGAACGCCTGCCGGGCCCGCACGTCGTCGAACGGGGCACGACGCGTGTTCAGCGCCATGAAGAAGCCGCCGTTGAGGCTCTCCACGTTGACCGACAGGTCGGCGGTGTTCGCCTTGTCGATGTTGACCGGGTTCGAGTCGATCGCGATGTCGGCGCCGCCGCTGGACACGGTGTTGAAGCGCTGGCTCGCGTCGGACACGGCCCGCACGACGAGGCTGTCGAGGTAGGGCTTGGGCGCGTCGTAGTACTTCGGGTTCTTGACGAGCTTCAGATCAGCCTGGCGGGTCCAGCTCTCCAGGGTGAACGGGCCGGCGCCGATCGGCTTCTCGTCGAACGCGGTCGACCCCGCCTGCAGCGCGGCGGGCGAGCCGATCCAGTTCAGGACGCTGTTGACCACGGCCCCGGCGAACGCGGGAACCGGGGTGGTCATCGTGACCTTGAGCGTGAGGTCGTCGACAACCTCGGTCGAGGCGATGAGAGATGCCTCGGCGATGTTGACCGAGCGGACCGCCGGGTCCTTGTTCCGGTCCCAGTTGAACTTGACGGCCTCCGCGTTGAAGGGCGTGCCGTCGGAGAAGGTCAGGCCGGACCGCAGCTTCAGGGTGAAGGTGGTGCCCTCGTCCGTGGTCTCGAAGGACTCGGCCATCCGGAACTCGGTCTTGCCGCTGTCGTCGTCGATCATCAGCGTGCCGTAGAGCGCGTTGCCGACGACGGCGGCGATCGGGGCGGCGTTGCCGAGAAGTGCCGGGTCGAGGCTGGTCGGGTCGCTCAGGGCGAGGATACGGGCCTCACCACCGGGGACCGGCTGGCCGGCAGCGCCGGAGGACGAGCTGGTGTCGGCGTTGCCACTGGTGTCGTCACTGCCGCCGCCGCAGGCCCCCAGGGCGAGAGCCGCGCTGCACACGAGGGCAGTCACGGCTATCCGCGTCTTACTTAACATTCTTTCCCTTTCAACGGGTCGGTAGCGGGGTGGTAGGGGCACGGAGTCCCAGGTCCATGCCCCGGGTCAGGGACGTTCACGTGGCTCCGGATCCGATCCGGGTCCACCTCGGGGCCGCCACCGCGGTGCCGGTGCCGCGCCGCGCCGCGGCGCCGGTGCGGCGAGCGGCGCGACCCGGGAGCGGCGCGGCGTGGCATGTGCGTCGGTGCGGCGTGTGCGTCGCCGCGCGCGGCGTCGCGTCCGCCCGGCCCGGCGTGGCGAGTCGGGCGGAGCGCCGGCCGGGTGTCGACGCACACGCCACACCGGTCGCGCGTCGTGCGGTCAGTCGCGCATGGTGCGGTCGAAACGGCGGCGCAGGTGGTCGCCGGCCTGGTTCAGCGCGAACACCGTCAGGAAGATCGCGGCGGCCGGGACGAACACCATGTGCGGCGCGGTCTCGATGGCCTCCTTGCCGTCCGAGATCATCCCGCCCCAGCTGGGCTGGGGCGGTGGGATGCCGACTCCCAGGAAGCTCAGGGAGCCCTCGGCGACGATCAGGGCCGCCATCACCACCGGCAGGAACGCGCCCAGCGGCGGGAGCAGGTTCGGGAGGATCTCCTTGATCAGGATCCGGCCGTGCCCGGCGCCCATGTTCCGCGCCGCGGTGACGAACTCGCGGGACGACCAGGCGAGCGTGTTGGCGATCGCGAGGCGGATGAACGTCGGGATGATCAGCAGCGTCAGGCCGAACATCAGCGTCTTCACGCTGGGCGTGAGGATCGCCGAGAGGGCCAGCAGGAGGATCAGCGGCGGGAAGGCGAGCATCGCGTCGGTGACCAGGCTGATGGTCGCCTTGGTGCTGCGGCCGAGGTAGCCCGCGATCATGCCCAGCAGGGTTCCGACCGCCGCGCCGATCAGCCCGGCGGCGGTGCCGATGAGCAGGGACACCCGGGCCCCGTAGATGCAGCGGGAGAGGATCGACCGGCCCTGCTGGTCGGTGCCCAGCAGCATGTCGAGGGACTCGGCACTCGGTGGCTGGCGTGGCCGGCCGATCGGGATCGAGTAGGACGCCAGCGGCAGCACGTCCGCCAGCGCGGCCAGCAGGATCGTCGCGATCAGCCAGGCGTAGGACAGGTACACCAGGATCGAGCGGGGCTGGTGCACACGGGGGACGTCCGGCATTCCGCCGGTGGCGACCGGGGTGGCGCCGGCGGGGCCGAGGGCCGTCGCGGCGCTCTCGGAGCCTGCGGGTAAGGGGGTGGCGCTCTCCACCACGTCGGGGCTGGTCATGCGGTGGCCGCCTTCCTGACGCGCGGGTCGAGCCAGCCGTAGCTGAGATCCACGATCATGTTGATGACCACGTAGACCACGGCGATGAACACGACCACACCCTGGACGGTGATGATGTCACGGGCGGTGATCGAGTAGATCACGAGCTGCCCGAGGCCCGGCAGGGCGAAGAACGACTCGACGATCACGGTGCCGCCGATCAGCCGGCCGAGGTTGATGCCGACCAGCGTGACGAGGGAGAACGACGAGGGCCGCAGCGCGTGCCGGGTCATCACGTATCTCGGGCTCATGCCCTTGGCACGGGCCGCGCCGATGAAGTCCTCGCGCAGCGTGCTGATCAGGTCGGTGCGCAGCAGGCGGTGGAACGAGGCGATCTCCGTCAGCGAGATCGCGATGACGGGCAGGACCACCCCTCGCAGGTTCTCACCGAGGTCCTCGCTGATGCGGGTCCAGCCCGTGACCGGGAACCAGCCGGTCTGAAGGGCGAACAGGTAGACGAGGACGGGGCCGGCGATGAAGGCGGGGACGGAGAGGAAGACGCTGGACAGGGCCGCGATCGCCCGGTCGAGCGGGGAGCCGGGCCAGGTCGCCGACAGCACGGCCAGACCGATGGCGATGACGAGCGCCACGATCAGGCCCAGGGCGGCCAGCTCCAGGGTCACCGGCAGGCGCTCGAAGATCGCGTCCAGGACCGGTTGGTGGGTGATCGGCGACTCGCCGAGGTCACCGGTGACGGCGTCGCCTAGCCAGTGCACGTACTGGGACCACAGGGGCCGGTCGAGTCCGAGCTCGGCGTTGAGCGCGTCGATCGCCTCGGGCGTCGCGTTCTCTCCCAGGATGACAGAGGCGGCAGACCCCGGAGCCAGGCTCAGCAGCACCACAGCCCCCATGGTCACCAGTAAGACCACGAGCAGGGCGCGCCCTACACGTCTCGCAGCAGTGAGCAGCATGCAGCTCGCTTCCTTGATCCTTCGAAGGTCGCACGGACAACGACCGAACCGACCTGCGTTACATCACTGACGGCGAATACGCCGATATGTCGTGGGCAAGGTTATAGCCGGAGATCGAGCGATTGCCAACATTGTGCCGTACGGACGGACCGCTCCGGTCGCACCGGTGCTGACCTGGCCATCGCGCGGCGAGCTGGGTACTGTCTAGGGCCCGTCAGATGGCGATCATGGACTCTCTGTGTTCGGGGCGCGACATATCGGACATGACGTTCTCACTCTGGAGATTGCAATATAACCGAAAAATAAATGCCGTTCCGCAATTCTTTTGATGGCGGGAAATAGCATTCTCTGAAAGGTTGGGAGGGTCTCCGCGAGTGCCCGGGCGACTACCTCGGCGGGGTCGCGGGCGGGCGCCTCGCCGGGTCCGGGATATGGCAGTTCGGTGTGGCCCACGCCACGGATTCGGTTCACTGCTCTGGTGTCGTCGGCCGGCTGCGGCCGCAGGGTCCGTGTCGGAGTTCGAGTTGATCGCCGTGCAAATCCCGGGCGGACCGGTGGTCCGGAAGGAACGGGATACAGGTCGGCCCGGTTCGGGTGCCGGCGGTGCTCGTCGGCCGCCTCGCCCCGCACATGCCCGGCGGGCCGGGCGTCCGCGGGCCCGCCCGAACCGGCGGTCGGGCGGGCCCGCGGAGCCGGCGATGGACGCGGTGGAGACGGGCCGGGCCATCGGAAACGTCTCGGGTTGCTGCCAGGAAGGGTGCAGGTGGCTGCGCCGCGGGCGGCTCGCATCGGCTGCCGCCGCGCCCGCCGGCCGCACCCACGGCCGCGCCTGCCGGCCACCTGGGCTGCCCGCCCGGGGAACAGGTGGCCGGCGGGGTTGATCGCCTAGCGTGGTTGAGTTGTTGCGCCAAGTGACCGATAGTGTGATTATTTGCGGGCGCTCCCGGCGGGGTCGAGAACGCTCGAGATCAGGCCACTATTAGGCTGGAATCCGCCATTGCGAGCATCGCCGGCCGGTCCTCGGAAAGAAGGAAACCGGACCTTACAGCTGATTCGGTTGCCTCGTTGTAACGCTTTTGGTACTCGTTCCGGGACGGATACCGTTCGGCCAGCCGGCCGGCCGGTAGTGGGCGGTTCGAACCGGCCAGCTGGCAGATAGCAGACGAGGTCGGTCCGGGCTCTCCCGACAGCACGGTGACGGGTATTTCCACCGGGGGTGTTCGGACCCCGCCGACCGCGATCCGGTCGGTGTCCCGCCGGATGCTCGGCTCCCCGTCCGTGGTCACCTCGATGCGCGGCGCGCCCGCCGGTGGCGTGCCGGTCGTGACCCAGGCGGCCAGCGCGCGCAGTCCCGCCTTGGCCACGAGGTGCAGCGGGCCGCTGTTGATCGGTACGCCGCAGTCGATCCTCGCGGCGGCGGTGCCGAGGAGGTGGGTGTCGACGTGCGCGGTACCCGCCACCTCCCACAACCGCAGCCGGGCGTTGTCCGGCTGGCGGGCCCGGTGTGAGCTCAGCAGACCCGTGAGGTCGCTTTCCGTCTGCACGTCGAGGACCGGTGCGTCCTGGTCGGTGCGGAACACCGTGGGGGTGCTGCCGAGCGCCTTGACCAGGTCGGCGTGCTCCTCCGGGCCCACCAGCGGAAGCCCGGACGCGCCCCGGCTGTGCACGAAGAAGCCGTCGAAGGCACGCGTGTGTGGCTGCACGCCGTTGTAGTAGGTCACCAGCGCGAACGCCGACTGCGACTGCCCGGAGGCGATCACCAGCAGAGGCAGCCGCACGCCCGTCCCCAACACG
>NZ_JBFLUG010000500.1:0-622 GCF_041008525.1 Parafrankia sp. FMc2
GCCCGATCTCCTGTTGTCGCAGGTCATCCCCGTGGACAGCCCCGCCAGCAGGTCCCTAAACAGCGACGGTCCGCAGCAGATCTGAATCAGCGGCCAGGGCGTCCAGAGCGACGGGGCGGCCATTCCTGAACCGCCCCGGGAAGGTTGGAGGCCCTCGCGGTCGCGGCCCCGGACTGGCTCGCCGGTGCCCTGGACGTCGCCGAGCTGGCGCACCGCTACGGCGAGCGGGTCAACGGGTGGACGATGCCGTCGTCGAGGACGGCCCGGGACCGCCTCGCCGTGGTGTTCGGGCAGGACGCGCTCGCACTGTGCCGGGCGGTCGCCGCCCCCACCGCCCCCGGCTGGCTGCGAGAGATTCCCGCGGTGGCGTTCCTGCGGCAGATGCTGGTCCAGACCTACTACCTGTCCACCGACAGCCGGGGACGGGAGGTGATCGTGAAGCGGGACGCCGACCAGCAGGGTGTCCCGCCTGGACATCGCCGCTTGGCCTCCCCGTATGACCGCGACGCGCGGTGGGCGGCCAAGGGCGACGACCTGTTCTGGTGCGGCTACAAGGTCCAGTGCGACGTGAGGTCGCACGTCGTGAGTAAGCAGAACATGAGGAGGATCGACGTGGTCGATG
>NZ_JBFLUG010000501.1:0-615 GCF_041008525.1 Parafrankia sp. FMc2
TACAAGGCACCATCACAGTTCTGACCGCCCTGCCGGCCTGGCGACGGCTTCCCGTTCCCGAGCCGAGCAGGAGACGAACAGTCTGTGGCCAGCATGCGTCACCCCGCGGAATCAGACCAGATCACCACCGGCGGCGATGAAGTCGTTCTCGGGGTCGACACCCACAAGGACCTGCACGTCGCCGCGGTCCTCACCCCGGTCGGCGCGCTGCTGGCCAGCGCTACCTTCCCGACGACCGCTGACGGCTATGCGCACCTGCTCGCCTGGGCGCGTGAACACGGAACCCTCCGCCGAGCCGGCGTCGAGGGCACCAGCTCCTACGGCGCCGCCCTGACCCGACATCTACTCGCGGCCGGTATCGCCGTGTCCGAGGTCAACCGGCCCGACCGCGCCGCCCGCCGACGCCGCGGCAAGACCGACACCCTCGACGCCGAATCGGCTGCCCGCGCCGTCCTGGCCGGCCAGGCCACCGCGATCGCGAAGACCGGCGACGGACCAGCCGAGATGGCCCGCATGCTCCGGCTGGCCAAGACCTCCGCGGTCAAAGCCCGGACCCAGGCCGTCAACCAGCTCAAGGCCGTCCTGATCCGCGCCGACCCGGAGCTGCGTGAATCC
>NZ_JBFLUG010000502.1:0-614 GCF_041008525.1 Parafrankia sp. FMc2
ACTACAACCGGCAGCGGATACACTCCGCAATCGGTTACCTCACCCCCATCGAGTTCGAGGAAGAATTTGACGGACGAGACCTCCGTGCGGCATAGTTAGGCTTGTCTACAAAAGCGGGAACGCTCCACCCGCAGGTCTGGGCCCGTGAGCTGGACGCCGGCCGGTACTGGTGCTCGCTGTCGACGATGTACCGCATCGCCCGCGCGGCCGGGCAGACGCGGGAACGCCGGGCGCAGGCGACCCACCCGCCCCGGGTCCGCCCGGAGCTGTCCGCGACCGGACCGGACGAGATCTGGTCGTGGGACATCACCGCGTTGAAGGGCCCGGAGAAAGGCGTCTGGTACAAGCTGTACGTCATCCTCGACATCTACTCCCGGTATGTGACCGGCTTGTGGGGTGCCAAAAGTCGGCTTGGGCCCGTGAGCTGGGGTGATGCGACGATGGAGAACTGGCGGCATGATGGTCAGTTGTGTCCGTGCGCCTGCTCTATCTGATCTTCGTGCGGGTGTGTGGCTGGTTGGTTCTCCTCGGCCGTTCGTCAGCCTCGAAGGACATCGAGCTGCTGGTGCTGCGGCATGAGGTCGCGGTGCTGCGCCGTACCCAGCCCAAGCCCC
>NZ_JBFLUG010000503.1:0-609 GCF_041008525.1 Parafrankia sp. FMc2
GTCGTCCGCAAGAACGCCCACTACCTGGCGGTCGCGAAACACAACCAGCCGAAGCTGAGGGCGTTCCTGGCCGCGTTGCCCTGGTCGGAGATCCCGACCGCGGACATCACTCGCGACCGCGGCCACGGGAGAGAAGAGACCCGCACCCTGAAGGTCGCCACCATCGATCATCTCGATTTCCCGCACGCGGCCCAGGCGATCAGGATCGGGCGTTGGCGCCGGCAGAAAGGCCGGACGGCCAGCCGCGAGACCGTCTACGCGATCACCGACGCGACCGCGGAACAGGCCAGTCCCGCGCTGCTGGCTGATCTCGCCCGCGGCCAGTGGCACATCGAGATCAAACAGCACTACGTCCGCGACGTGACCTTCGGAGAGGACTCCAGCACCAGCCGGACCGGCCGCGGCCCCGCCGTCCTCGCCCTGTTCCGGGCCACCGTCGCCGACACCCTGCGCGCCGCCGGCCACCGCAGCATCCCCGCCGGCCGCCGCGCCCACAAGACCGCCACCGCCGCACTCGACCTTCACGGCTTCCCCTGACAACCCGGACGAACCACCAGACCCGAAGATCACGGACAGATCAACTCAGAACGCGAGCGTGCCGGAGCCTTG
>NZ_JBFLUG010000504.1:0-606 GCF_041008525.1 Parafrankia sp. FMc2
CCGGCCCCGGACGCCCACCCGGCCGCGCCAACCGACGACAGGCGATCATCCAACCAGTCGGGAAGGCCACGGACAGGTCAACAGCCGCAGGACCTGAAGGACAGACAAGTTAAACAACAAGCTTAGGGGTGGCTCCGCGCTGATGTCGAACTGGCAGACCTGGCCATAATCGTGGAAATGCGCGATACCGCTGCCGATTCTTCTCGACGCGCACCATGCTCATATCGATTGGCACCTTCTCCACGACCTGACCAGTACCACAACCTCGGCCCCGACTGCCGCCAGCGCCCCCGGCCCCCCGAACACCAGACCCGTAAGCTTTTTCACCAGCTCACAGCTCGGTGGTGTCAAGGCAACAAGGTCGGTGTCGTCTACCCTGATCCGAGACGTGGTCATCACCAACGCCGGGCAGGATGACGTTGGCGCGAATTCCGTACGCCGCGTGTTGGTGGTGGACGCCGGCCAGAGCCTCATCTCCGGGTACTGATGATTAATATGTGGTGTCACTATGTCTGGTGACGGCTGCTGGCGAGTGGGTAAACCTTTTACATGAGGTATGCGACGGGTGGCGGGTTGACGCCCGCCGAGCAGGTGGAAAGGGAACGG
>NZ_JBFLUG010000505.1:0-593 GCF_041008525.1 Parafrankia sp. FMc2
GTCCGGTTCTCGCATTCCTCGACGCATGCTGGAGGATGTCCGGCTACTTGCGTTGAACGCAGTGGACAGGGGTATGCATCCGCGAGATGCGGCGTTGGCGTTCGGCGCCGGCGTTTCCACCGTGTACAGCTGGCTACAAGCGCGGAACGAGGGTGGGCCTGACGCGCTGAAAGTGAAGGCGGCATCCGGACGTCCACCGCGACTCTCGGAAGAGCAGACCACACAGTTGTGGAAGCTCATTGTCGGCCGGGACCCGAGGCAGATGCAGTTTGATTTCGCCCTATGGACACGCGAGATGGTACGGGAGCTGATCCGCCGCGAGTTCGGGATCGAGTACACAGCCCAGGGTATCGGCAAGCTGCTGCGGCGGATGGGGCTCTCGCCGCAGCGCCCGTTGACGCGAGCATGGGAACAGGACCATGAAAACGTCGCACGGTGGAAGCAGGTCGACTACCCGAAAATCCACGCGGAAGCCCAGGTCGCGGGTGCATCGATCTTCTTCGGTGACGAGGCATCGATCCGGACGGACTTCCACTCCGGTACCACCTGGGCGCCGGTCGGCCAGACCCCGATCGTGCGCGGCACCGGTAACC
>NZ_JBFLUG010000506.1:0-592 GCF_041008525.1 Parafrankia sp. FMc2
GTGAGCTTGCAGGCGGATCTGGCGCGGGCGCTGGAGCGGATCGCCGAGCTGGAAGCGCAGCTCGCGAAGACGTCGCGGAACTCGTCGAAGCCACCGAGTTCGGACGGGCTGGCGAAGCCGCCCCCGAAGTCGCTGCGGACGAAGACGGGTCGGCGCCCTGGTGGGCAGAACGGCCATCGGGGATCGACGCTGCGTATGGTCGCCGATCCTGACGAGTGTGTCTGGTGTGCCTCGTTAATTCCGGACAGGCTTTATTGAGCTTATTTACGCTGCGGACTGCTTTTTCAGGTACTCGTCGTAGACCTGTTGTGGGGTGCAGTAGCCGAGTCCCGAGTGGCGGCGTGTCGTATTGTAACGGATTTCTATGTACCGGGCGATGTCGCGGCGGGCGTGTTCGCGGGTCGGGTAGACCGTGCGGTGGACACGTTCGTTCTTGAGAGTCGCGAAGAACGACTCGGCCATTGCGTTGATGCTCCTATAGATGTCAAGCGGCCTGAGGTGCCGATGAAGATTCCTTCTCGTGGCTGCTACCGGAAGCGGCCGGTGGCGGTAGAAGGCGATAAACTTCCCGGGCGACATACCTCTTCAAGCA
>NZ_JBFLUG010000507.1:0-591 GCF_041008525.1 Parafrankia sp. FMc2
CATCCAGCTCCTCACCGACACCCGGCCCTGGCCCGACGTCCACCGCCCCCGCCGCGCCGCCGTCTCCTCCTTCGGCATCAGCGGCACCAACGCCCACGTCATCCTCGAACAAGCCCCCGAGCCGTCCGAGTCGGTGCCGGTGCCGGTACCGGCGCAGGCAACGCGCCCGGTCGAAGCCGGCGCCGCGGAGCCGTCCGACACCGCCCCGCCGCCCGCCGCCACTCGCAGGCCCCTCGCGTGGCTGCTGTCGGCACGCTCGGAATCAGCACTCGACGCCCAGACCGAGCAGCTACGGGACTTCCTGGCAGCCAACCCCGAGATCGACCCGGCTGCCGTCGCCGCGACCCTGGCAACCGGCCGCGCCCACCTCGACCACCGGCGAGTGGTCATCGGGCCCGATCTCGACGCGCTCCGCGCCGGGCTGTCGGATCCCGTCACAGGCGCCGTGCAACCACCGGGGCGGCTGGCGTTCCTGTTCAGCGGGCAGGGCAGCCAACGCCCCGGCATGGGCCAGGAACTCGCCGCCACCTTCCCCACCTTCGCCACCGCCTACCACGACACCATCACCGCCTTCGACACCCACCTCACCCC
>NZ_JBFLUG010000508.1:0-586 GCF_041008525.1 Parafrankia sp. FMc2
AGCTGATCCTGGATGCCTATGCGTGGCACACCTCGGACGAGGGTGGTCTGCGGGGTGCGGTGATGCTCGGCGACGAGATGATCGACGAGGCGAGCCGGAAGATGGCCGAGGTGATCGCGGGGAAGGGCCGGGCGGCGGGGATGGCCCGGACGGTGACGTTCGAGCCGCCGAAGGACTGACCGGTCACCGTCCCGTGTCGTTGAGACCGTCTCGCTGAGACCCCGGACCACAGGAGCCACCATGGGCAGGATTGCGCAGACCGACGGGCTGACCGAGGTGCAGACCGACATCCTCGCGGCGGTGCGGTCGTTCGTCGACAAGGAGATCCTTCCGCACGCGAACGAGTTGGAGCGTAAGGACGAGTTCCCGGACGCGATCGTCGAGGCGATGAAGGAGATGGGCCTGTTCGGGATCACGATCCCGGAGGAGTACGGCGGGCTGGGGGAGTCGCTGCTGACCTACGCGCTGGTGGTGGAGGAGATCGCGCGGGGGTGGATGAGCGTCTCCGGGGTGATCAACACGCATTTCATCGTGGCGTACCTGGTGTTGCAGCACGGTACGGAGGAGCAGCGCCGGCGGCTGTTGC
>NZ_JBFLUG010000509.1:0-584 GCF_041008525.1 Parafrankia sp. FMc2
CTGGTGACGGTCCGGATGAACCGCTACTCGGTGCCGGTCCGCCTCATCGGCCGGCAGGTGAGGGTCCTTCTGTCGGCGTCCGAGCTGGAGATCTACGACGGCCGGACCCTGGTGGCTCGTCATCCCCGGTTGATCGCCAAGGGGCAGGACAGCCTCGATCTTGATCATTACCTGGAGGCGCTGGTGCGCAAGCCCGGCGCACTGCCGGGGGCCTCTGCACTTGAGCAGGCCCGCGCGGCAGGCCGGTTCACTCCGGTCCATGACGCCTGGTGGAAGGCCGCCCGCGCCGCCCACGGCGACGCGGCCGGCACCCGCGCCCTGGTCGAGGTGCTACTGCTGCACCGGACGATGGCCCACGAGCATGTCGTCGCCGGGATCGCCTCGGCGCTGACCGCCGGCGCGCTGACCGCGGACGCGGTCGCCGTCGAGGCCCGCCGGGCGGCCCAGGCCGACACCGACGCCGAACTGGCCGCGCCGTCGGTCGACAGGACAGCACCGCAGGTGACCTCGCTGACCGCGAAGCGCCTCGCCACCCTGCCCGTCGACAGCCGGCCGCTGCCGTCGGTCGCCGCCTACGACCAGCT
>NZ_JBFLUG010000050.1:0-54162 GCF_041008525.1 Parafrankia sp. FMc2
CTGGCAGGACGGCGTCCCCTACGACCCCACCGCCCACGGCGCACTCCAGACAGTCCTCAAACAAGACCAAAGAACGGTCGCCGATCAAGCTCGGCAAGTGGCGGCTTGACACAGGGCAACTCATGCCACCTCACTGCCCGCGGCCCGGCCGGATCCGGCCATCTGCGGCGGTGACGTCCGGGCCGCGCGCTCGGCGTCGGCCTCCTTGTCCACAGCGGTTCCCAGCGTGCGCAACAGCTCCAGCACCACCCCGATGATCAGAAGATAGACACCCATGTCGAAGAACACGCTGGTCACGAGCTCAACATGGCCCAGGATCGGCAGGTCCCCCTTGAACACGAAGCTGTCCAGCGCGGGATCGCCGGCGAGGGCCGGGGCCAGGCCCGCGGTGGCCGCCACCACCAGTCCGGTGCCGATGACCGCCGTCGGGACCACCGGCACGGCGGCGCCCACCTTGCGCCGGCGCCCGGCCACATACCGCAGCACGAAGGCGAGCCCGGCGACCAGCCCGCCGGAGAACCCGCCGCCGGTCCGGGTGTGCCCGGCGAACAGCAGGTAGGCGGAGAAGACCAGGACGACCGGGAAGACGGCCCGGGTGGTGACCTCCAGCAGCACGGACCGCGGGGGCATCGGGCCGGGGTCGACGCCGGGCGCGCTGTCGCCGGGCGGGTCGGCCGCACTTCCCGCGGGCGGGCGGGCGAGGAGCAACAGCGAGGCGACGCCGAGCGCCGCGACGGCGAGCACCGCGATCTCGCCGAGGGTGTCGAAGGCCCGGAAATCCACCACGATCGCGTTCACCACGTTCGTCGCCCCGGTCTCCTCCGGCGAGCGCGCGATGTACTCGCGGCTGACCTCCACCGAGGCGGCCCGTGAGCCGCTCGTCGCGATCGCCAGGCCCGCGACGAACGCGCCGACCGACAGTGCCGCGGCGATCCGCGCCAGCCGCAGCGGCGCGGAGCGGTCGGCCGTCGAGAAGCGGGCGGGCATCCGGCGCAGCACGAACACGAACGCGACCAGCGAGAGCGTCTCGACGAGGAACTGGGCGAGAGCGAGGTCCGGGGCGCCCTCCACGACGTACAGCGCACCGATGCCGTACCCGACCGCGCCCAGCAGCAGGGTCGCGGTGAGCCGGCCCGATGCCCGTACCACCGCCAGCGAGGCCAGGACGACGCCGGCCGCGAGCGGAAGCTGGATCCGGTAGTCCCACCAGGGCAGGTGCTCGGGCCACGAGGACGCCGTGACCAGCGCGCCACCCGGCACGGCCAGCACCGTGACCAGGATGACGCCCAGATAGACGGGCAGCGAGCCCGCCTGCAGCCGGCCGGTGACGGCCACCGACAGCCGGTCCAGCGCCCAGACTCCACGCTCGTACGCCCGCTGGGCGTCCAGGGCGCGGGGCAGCTGCGGGACCGGCGGCCAGGGCCGAAGTCCCGCTGCGAACACCAGTAGTCCCCCGGCGAGCGCGACCCCGGCAGCCGCGAGCGGCCAGCCCACGCCGTGCCAGAGCGCCAGGTGGTAGGCCTCGCCGTGCACCGGGAACCCGTCGGCGTAGGCGGCGACGAGCCGGTCGACGGCCGGGTAGGCGATGCCGAGCACGAGCCCGGCGATCGCCGGTACCGCCGCCGGCGCCACGAACACCGCCGCGGGCCTGGCCACCGCCCGCGGCGACGCCCCCCGCCGGGTACCGAAGCCACCCCACAGGAACCTCAGGGTGTACGCGGTCGTCAGCACCGCCCCCACCACGAGGACGGCGAGCAGTACCAGGTCGGCGACCCCGCCGTCGAGGAGCGCCTCGAAGGCCGCCTCCTTGCCGAGGAACCCCAGGAACGGCGGCAGACCGATCATGGACGCCGCCGCGAGCGCGGCGACCGCGCAGGTGCCGGGCAGGGCGCGCCACAGGCCCGACAGCTCGCGGACGTCCCGGGTACCGGCCTGGTGGTCGATGATGCCGACCACCATGAACAGCGCCGACTTGAAGAGCGCGTGCGCGATGATCAGCGTGGCGCCGGCGATCGCCGCCGTCCGCGACCCGAAGCCCACCAGCGCGGTGAGGAAACCGAGCTGGCTGATCGTGCCGAAGGCCAGCAGGCGTTTGAGATCGGTCTGGACCAGCGCGCGGATTCCGCCGAGAAGCATCGTCGCCGTCCCGAGGAGCACCGCCGGCACGCGCCAGCCCGCCACCTCGGCGAACGCCGGGGTGATGGTGGCGACGAGAAAGACGCCGGCCTTCACCATCGCCGCCGCGTGCAGATACGCGCTCACCGGCGTGGGCGCGACCATCGCGGACGGCAGCCAGGAATGGAAGGGAATCTGCGCCGACTTCGCCAGCGCGCCGACGAGAACGAGAACGAGAGCGACCACCACGGCCGGGCCCTCGGGAGGCGCCGCCAGAATGGCCGAGATCCGGTAGGTGCCGGCGGCCTGGCCGAGCAGCACGAACCCGAGGAGCATCGGCAGGCCGCCGGTCGAGGTCATCAGCAGGGCCTGCACCGCGGAACGCCGGTCGGCCGCACCCGCCCCACGCTGCCCGATCAGCAGAAACGACAGAACGGTCGTGAGTTCCCAGAAAACATAAAGGGTGAGCAGGTCATCGGACAGGACGAGGCCGAGCATCGCCCCCGCGAAGGCCAGCAGGGCGGCGCTCGGCCCGCCGTGCGGCGAGGCCGGCCCGTCCTCGTGGTTGTGATGGTGATAGGTGAACGAATAGAGCATCACCATGGCGCCGACGCCGGTGACAAGCAGCGCCATCAGCAGCGCCAGCGGCGACAGCCGGAGCGCCAGCTCCAGGTCGACCGTGCTCGCCCAGGTGACGACCTCGGAGAACCCGTTCTGGGCTGCCGAGGCCGCGTTCGCCGCTGTGGCACCTTCGGCGTGGGCGGCGCCCGCGCCGTCGAGGACCGCGGGAACGCGACTGGCCAGCCATCCGAAGGTGGCAGCCGGCGCCAGGGCGGCGATCAGGTAGGTGGCGCGCCCCAGCCGGGCGCCCAGCGCGGGCAGGGCCGCGGCGAGGACGATATGGGCGACTAGGGCGACGAACACACAGCACTCCGCTCATGCCGGCTCTCGGACCGTGTCATCGATCTGGCCATCGGTTCGCATCCCCAGATGTCGAGTTGTCAAGGTGTCACGTTGTGCCTGGCAGAGCTCCGCCAGCACGCCGGCCGCCGGAGCGTCTCGTACGTGCGGCGGCGGCGGCTGCAGGCCCCCGCCCGGACGTCCGGACGGGGCACGCCCAGAGGCGGACCAGGGCACTGATGCCCTGCCCGGCAGGCTCGGGCACGCGGCGCCTGCCGCATCCGCGTTGGCGCGGCGACCCGTGGACGGAGCAGCCGACCCGGTACGTCGGCATCGCCGCGGCCCCCCACAGCCCCCGCACGCCGCGGCGCCGCCGGGCGACTGGCCAGGGCTCGGACGCCCCGAGAGCCGCGCCACAATTCTCACGCACAGTGAGCAACCTGGGGTGGACCTTGAGCGTCTTACCTGCCGAAACCGCCTCGACGTGCTGCCATCCGACCATACACGAACGTATCCACCGATTACAGCGATAACAGTGCGTAACAGGCGGACCGCCGCGACGGGCGTCCACACCCGGCGTACACCGCGGACCGGACCACCGACACGGCTCTCTCCGCACCCTGCCAGGAATTTGCCCGCCAGCAAGAATCGGACAGATGAAATGCGCAGCAACCGAAAAGATTACGATCTTGGCACCGACGGGCTACCATCCCACCAGGTAATGCGATGTATTGTGATTCCCGCCCAACTGGGGTACCCGGGCGGTACGGGGCCATGCGGGCACTGCGCGACGACACCATTCGGTCTGTCCCACCGACCCCCGGAGCCGCAGGCATGACCGCGACCGCGATCGCATCCGCCAAAGCCGTCAGGAAACCACGACGGCGGGTCACCCGTCAGCTCCTGCTCACCGCCCACGTACTCGTGAGTGTCGGATGGAACGGCGTCGCGCTCGGCCAGCTGGCTCTCGCCGTGACCGCCGCGCTCGAGAGCGAGATCAGGCATCCGGCCTACGAGCTCATGCACGTGTTCGACCGGGCGCTCAACATCCCGCTCGCCCTGCTCACCCTGGTGACCGGAATTCTGATCTCCGTCCGCACTCCATGGGGCCTGTTACGCCACTGGTGGGTGGTGGCGAAGCTGGCAATCACCGTCATCGCGGTCATCTTCGCCGCCGCCTTCATGCGCACACTGATCGTGCGTGCCGGCCACGCGACCGCGGACGGAGAAGTCCATTACGGCGGCCCGGCAGCTGCCATCATCACGGGCGCGTGCCTGATGAACGCGCTGTTCATCACCGCCACGTTCCTGTCGACCCTGAAGCCCTGGGGACGCACCCGGCGTGGGCTGCGGGCCGTCCGCGCCCCGTCCCCCTCCAGCCAGCCGGCGGCGGGCACACGGGGTCCCGCGCACCCGACCGCGGTCGGCGGTACCAGCAGCGACAGCGAGCCGGCGGCAGCGACGGCAGCCCGGAACGCACCGCCTTCTCCGGAAGCTCCTACGGCGACCGATCAGGCAGTGACCGATCAGGCAGCGGAGGTCGCGCGCCTGCCATAGCAGGGCAGCCCGGGCAGGCATTCGCCGCCCGTTGTCGCTGTCAGAAACACGCCAACTCCGATGCGCAACATTCCGGCGGCGTAACGCCCACCTGCTGGCAGGATCCCGGCCAGCACCGACGGCGCCGTCCGGTCAACCGCGCCCGCGCGCCCGCGCACCGGAGGAGGACCGACAGACCGTGCGAGGACACGACGACTCCGCGGGTCCGCCGGGTCCACCAGGCTCACCGGGTCCACCAGGCTCACCGGGTGTGGTCACGCCCGGGCCGACCCGGGCGCCGGCCCCGGAGGAGTTCCTCTCCCCGCTGTGGTCCGACGACCCCTGTCGGGTCGGGCCGTTCCTGCTGCGCGGGCGCCTCGGCGCCGGCGGCATGGGCACGGTGTACCTCGGCCACGCGCACGACCGGCAACCCGTCGCGGTCAAGGTCATCCGTGCGGACATGGCCTCCGATCCCGACTTCCGCCGCCGCTTCGAACGCGAGGTGGCCGCGATGCGGCGGGTCGAGAGCCGGTTCACCGCGCCCCTGATCACCGCGGACGTCGGCGCGCCCCGGCCCTGGCTCGCCACCGCCTACGTGCACGGTCCGACGCTGCGCGCGAGCGTGGAGCGAAACGGGCCGCTTCCGGCCGAGAGTGTGCTCATGCTGGCCGCCGGGGTCGCGGAGGCGTTGCTCGCCATCCACGGCGCAGGCGTCATCCACCGTGATCTGAAACCGGCGAACGTCCTCCTGACGCTGGACGGCCCGCGGGTGATCGACTTCGGGATCGCACGGGCGGCCGACCACTCCGGCAGCACGACGACCGGACGGATCATCGGCTCACCCGCCTACATGTCGCCCGAGCAGGCCCGCGGCGAACGGGTGGATGCCGCCTCCGACGTCTTCGCCCTCGGCTCGGTCCTCGCCTTCGCCGCCACCGGGCGCAACGCCTTCGGCGAGGGCAACACCGCCGATGTCATCTACCGGATTGTCCGCGAGAAACCGGTCCTCACCGGCGTCGGCGGCGACCTGCGCGGGCTGATCGAGGCCTGTCTGGCCAAGGTCGCGGACCAGCGGCCAGGGCCCGCCGAGGTTCTCGCCCGCTGCCTGGCCGAGCCGTCCACCGTCGCGCAGACGACAACCTGGCTCCCGGTACCCGTGCTGGCAGAGATCAGCCAACGACAAAGGCACCCGGATGTCGCCGTCACGCCCCCGGCCCTCCCTGCGCCCAGGGCGCCGACGGGTCCCGGAACGCCCGAGAAGCCTGCACCGGCGGCGGCGTTCGTAACGCCGCCCCCACCGCCCGCACCGCCCGTGACGGCGGCGCGGCGTCCACCGCGGACTGCCGTCGCCGCGGTCTGCGTGCTGGCGGCCTGCGCGCTGGCCGGCGCGCTCACGGCGACTCCGGCGCGCACGATCCTCCGGCCCTGGGAGCTACTGCCCGGACGCGGCGACGGAAGCGAGGCACCGGCCGACCCGTCCTCCCCGTTCTCGCCTGCCGGATCAGGCAGCACGGCCGTGCCGGAGCGGCTCCCCGGCGCAGGCCCCGACCCCCGACCGGCCGACGGTGCCACCGCCGGAGCGCCCACGTCGTCGCCCGACCCGGCCGCGGGCGGCCCGGCCCCGGCCCCAAACGCGGGCGCGGACGCGGACACGGACGACCGGGACGACCGGGACGGCCTCCCTGCTGACGGAGACCGCCAGCCTCCCCCGGAGGGTCAGCGCCAGACCGCGCCGCCGGGCCATCAGGACCAGCCCTCGGCCTTTCCCTGGCCCCAGGTTCCGAGCCCGGACCGCGATCCGGACCCTCCGGCAGAGAATCCGAGCCCGCGTCCCACCACAGCGGCGCCCACCGCCGTTCAGGTCTCACCGACGCCGGAGGAAGGCTCCGGGACGGCCCCGCCCCAGCCTTCGCCTCCGCCGTCATCGCATCCGGCACCGTCACGGTCCGCCGCCCCGGCGGAGCCGACCGAGCTGCCGGCACCGACCACGGCCCCGGACGATGGTGACAGTGGCGGCGGCGATCCGCCGTCCCAGGACATCCCGCCCGATCCGTCAGCGCACGCCGGCCCGCAGCCCTGAGCTGACCGGACAGCCGGGCCCGGCCACCCGGCTGCCCGGCTGCCCGGATCAGGCCGCGTGGCGGCTGGCCGCCGCGCCGGAAGCCCGCTGAGCGGCCAGTTCCTCCGCCACCGCCGCGAAGCTCTCCCCGCCGCCGTGCTCATGGATGCGGCGCGAGGCGCTCAACGCCCCGGCACGCCCGTCCATCGCGGTGCGGACGGCGGCCCGGAGGCGCTCGGCGGTCAGCCGCTTCGCCGGCAGCAGCACACCTGCGCCGGCCTCCGCCACGCGCCGGGCGACCTCCGGCTGGTCCCTCCCGAACGGCACCGCGACGATCGGCACCCCGGCGGCGACCGCCTTCTGCACGATCCCCATCCCGCTGTGGCAGACGACGGCGGCCGCGCGTTCGAGGACCGGCCCGTGCGGGACGAACCGCTCCACCCGGACGTTCGCCGCCGCCGGCAGCTCGACCCGCCCGTAGGCGTCGGCCAGGGTGACCACCACGCGGACCGGCTCGTCCCGCAGCGCCTCGACCGCCGCCTGGGCGAGACGCTCGTCCCCCTGGTAGTCCGTCGACGTCGTGACGAGCACCCAGGGGTCGCCGTCCTCCGTCAGCCAGGACGGAGTCTCCCCCGGCGGGTCGTAGATCTGGGCGCCGACAAACCGCACCTGCGGGGGCGCGTCCGAACGCGGGTACTCCAGCGGCGCGCCGGTGAGCACCAGGAGACGGTCGGCTTCCTGGAAGTAGTCGAGGGGGCTGGTCAGCGGGGCGAGCCCGGCGTCGGCCCGCATCGCGTTCAGGCCGGGCAGCATCGCCGCGCCGAACTGGCGGATGACCAGCGGCCACAGCACTCGGTCCCGCAGCCGGCCCACGGGGCCGCGGGCCGGTGCGAGCCCGATCCCGTACGGCGGTATGCCCTTGCCGCGCAGCGGGACAAGGGACGGGAGGAGGATCCCCCATGGCCGGCCAGAGGCCCGTGCGGCGACCGCGGCGCCGTATGCGTTGGTGTCGACGAGGATCACGTCCGGGTCGACCTCCGCGACCGCCCGCTCGAGGTCGGCCCCTTCCAGGGGGCCGCGCGCCATCAGCCCGGACAGTGCGCGCCGCAGCTGGGCGGGGCCCGTCCCGGTCGCGTCCGCCTTGACCTCGATCTCGTCGATCCGCGGATCCGTGGGCGCTGTGCGCAGGCCTTCGGCCCAGGGGCCGTCCACCAGCCTGGCTCCGATCCTTACGTGGACCTCGTGGCCGCGGTCCCGCAGGGCGCGAAGACCCGGGACGAGCGGGAACAGGTGACCGGGCGCGGTGGTGCAGTAGACGAGAAAGCGGGCCATGGGTGCGCTCCTTGGGCAGGGCGAATCACCACCCGGCACCGGTGGCGCGGGCGGGACACAGCGGGTCCGAACAGTCGGACGAGAGACGAGACACGCCGAGACGAGACGAGACGCGCCGGGACGGGACGGCGCCGGCAGCGGTCAGAAGGTCGCCGCGGGCGCCGCACCCGCACCGTCGGTCGAGCCCGCGGGAGAGGCGGCAGGCGAGACAGCGGCCGCAAGGCACGCCGCGATGAGATCGGCGACCGCGGCCTGCGCGGCCGCCACGGACAGCCCCTGGTCGCGGCGCAGCACCAGCCACAGCTCGACGCCGCACACCGCGGTGAGCCGGCCGAGGAGATCATGGCGGCGCGCCGGTGGCAGGCGGTCGAGGTCGGTGGCGAAGGCGGTGGCCGTCCAGTCGCGGTGGGATCGCCGGCCGGCGTCCGCCACCTCCGCCAGGGCCGGCGATGTGTCGCGCTCGCGGATCGCGCGGTCGGTCACCGTCCCCCACCGCTCGTACTGCTGGGCGATGCGCGCCGCGACCGCGGCCGGGTCCGACGTGGTCGGCGCTCCGCGGGTCGCCTCGATCTGCGGAGCCAGCCAGGCACCGACGGCACGGATCAGGCCGTCCTTCGTACCGACCCTCCTGATGACCGTCTGCACGCCGACGCCGGCGCGTTCCGCCACCGCGGCGAGGGTGATCTGGTCGATCGACCGCCCGGCGAACATCTCGGCGCCGGCTTCGAGAATGCGCTCGGTGTTCGCGTCGGCGGCCTGTGCCCGCTGACGCTGCTGGTAGCCGCGCACCGTGTCCGCTTTCACGGTATTTACGTTACCGCGAAATGGAGGGTGCGGACGGCGCGCCCGCTGTCGCCCGCCCGACCGCCGCGAGCCGGCACAGCGCCCTGCCGGCGCCGGCATCACGGTGGTCCGACCGGCGTCAGCCCATGGTGCGGCTGCCGTCCAGGGCCTCGCGGATGATGTCGGCGTGGCCGGCGTGCTGCGACGTCTCGGCGATCAGGTGGAGCAGGACCCGGCGGTACGACCAGCGCGCACCGGGCTCGAACCACGGCGCTTCCGGCAGCGGCCGCGACTCGCTGAGCTCCGGCAGCGCGCTGAAGACCGCGGTGGTCCGCTCGGCGGTCTGGTCGTAGGCGGCGAGCAGCCCGGCCAGGGTCTCGCCGGGCAGGACCTCGAACTGCCCGGCCCACTGTTCGGGCGAGGCCTCCTTCTGGTCGCCCAGGACGAAGGCGACCCACGACTGCTCGACCGCCGTCACATGCTTGATCAGCCCGCCCAGGCACAGCGCACTGACGGTGGTGCGCTCGGCCGCCTGCCCGTCAGTGAGGTCGCGGGTCGTGTAGCGCAGGAAGTGCCGGTGCTGCGCCAGGGTCGCCAGCAGGTCGTCCTGCTCGGTGACCGTCTGCGTCCCGGCGCTGTCCGCGATGTCGACCGTGCTGCTCATGGTGCTGCCTCCGAGGTCCGGGACCCGCCGCCGCGCACTCGTGAGGTGCGGGCTCGGCGGGTCGCTGTGGACGTCACGGTAGGCACGATTGCGGACAGGTCCGTTCCGCAATGACCGGAGCGGGCAGGCGGTGTCGCCCGCTCCGGGGCCGCGCTCAGGCGCTCAGTGCCCGACGGCGTCCGCCAGGCGCTGGCCGCTCTCCAGCGCGGGCAGCAGGCTGCCCGGCGGGATCTCGAACCGGTCGGTGGCCTCGTCCAGGACGATGGCGCGGGCCGTCGCGATGTCGAACCACATGCCGACCAGGTGCAGCTGGCCGGCGGCCTCGGCGCGGCGCACCACGGAGAGCCCGCGCAGGGCGACCAGCTGCTGGGCGACGCTGATCCGGCTGAGCTCGTCGGCATCTGCCGGCAGGCCGCCCGTCTCCCGTTCGGCGCGGGCGAGGGCCGGCTCGCCGTGGCGCAGCCATGCCTCCAGATGGCGCAGCGGGGCGGGGCCCCGCCCCGAACCGTGGCCCTTGCCGTGGTCCGGATCGTGGCTGTGCTCGCTCCGGGTGAACAGCGCGTTCACGGCACCGCATCCGGAGTGCCCGCAGACGGCGATCGTGCGCACGCCGAGGATCTCGACCGCGTACTCGATCGCGGCCAGCGTCGAGTCGCCGACCGCGTGCGGGCCGGGAACGAACGCACCCGGCGTCCGCACCGTGAACAGGTCGCCCGGGCCGCTGCTGGTGATGACATTCGGCACCAGCCGGGAGTCGCTGCAGGTGATGAACAGGGTGGACGGGCGCTGACCCGCCTGCAGCTCGGTCAGGTAGGGCTCGAGCATCGGCGCGGTCCGGCGGTGGAACTCGTCCACACCGTTGAGCAGCCGCTGCTGGTCGTGGAGCTGATCGTGCTGCCAGGACGACCAGGGCGCCAGCCAGCGCGGCGTCCGCGGCGGGCGGGCGTGGTGGCGGCCGGACCGACCGCCGAGCAGGTTCGCCAGGACCCGCTGGTTCCGCGGCCGGGTCGGCGCGGACGGCAACGCCATCGGGACGTAACCGACCGGGTCGACGGTCACCGTGACGCCGGCCCGGAGCCGCTCGGCGATCCAGTCGTCCAGCATCTTGTGCGCGCCGTGGTCGAGGTAGTCGACCGCCAGGTCGAGCCGGACGGGCGCTCCCGGCGGCACCTCGGCCAGCCGGCGTGCGAGCCGGGGCAGCGAGAGGAAGGTCAGCGCCCCCTCGACGACCACCCGCCACGGCGAGCCCGGCCCGGTCGGGGGGTGGACGTTGACGGGCGCGACCAGCGTGCGGCGCAACGCGAGCAGCAGTGCCGTCGCGATGCCGATCAGGACGCCTTCCAGCAGGTTGAGCAGCACCACGCCGATGACGGTCGTCAGGTAGATGGCGAGCTCGCCGTGGCGGGCGATGGCGCGGATGTGCGCCAGGTCGACCAGCCGGAGACCTATGACGACGAGCAGCCCGGCGAGCACCGCCAGCGGGATCTTCCCGACCAGGGGCGCCATCAGCAGCGCGAAGCCGGCCATCCACAGGCCGTGCAGGATCGCGGACCGCCGGCTGCGCGCGCCCGCCCGGACGTTGGTCGAGCTGCGCACGATGACACCGGTGACGGGCAGGCCGCCCAGCAGGCCGGAGACGGTGTTGGCCGCACCCTGCCCGAGCAGCTCGCGGTCCAGGTCGCCGCGCGGCCCGGAGTGCATCGCCTCCACGGCGACCGCGGACAGCAGCGACTCGATGCTCGCGACGAGGGCGACAGTCAGCACCGCCAGCGCGACGGCTCCCCACTCCCCGCTCGCCGGCACCGCCGGCAGCGCGATCGCGCCCAGCAGGTCGTCCGGCAGGGCGACCCGCGGGACGTCGAAGGCCAGCGAGGCGACGGTCGCGGCGGACACCGCCGCCAGCGGCGCCGGGACGGCGGACAGCGGCCGCGGCAGCCGCGGCCACAGCACGGTGAGCGCGATCGTGATCAGGCCGAGCAGCGCGGCGGCGGGCACCGCCGGCGAGGCCAGCTCACCGGGCAGAACCACGAGGTTGTCCCAGGCCGCCGAACCGGCGGTACCGCCCAGCACGACGTGGACCTGGCCGATGACGATCGTCAGCCCGATGCCGGCGAGCATGCCGTGCACGACGGCGGGTGAGATCGCGAGGGCTGCCCGGGCGACCCGGCTCAGCCCGAACAGGATCTGCACGACGCCCGCGGCGGCGGTGACAAAACAGGCCACCCGCCAGCCATGGGTGATGACGATCTCCGCCACGACCGCGGTGAGGCCGGCCGCGGGCCCGGACACCTGCAGCGGGACCCCGCCGAGCGCACCAGCCACGACACCGCCGACGACCGCGGCGATGATGCCGGCGACCACCGGTGCGCCCGAGGCGACAGCAATACCCAGCGAGAGCGGAAGCGCCACGAGGAAGACCACGACGGACGCTTCGAGATCGTGACGCCAGACCCCGCGGGGCGCACCGTCGGTCGGCCCACCGGCGGAATCGCCGGTGGGGTCGTCGGTCGGGCCCGCGGCGGGGTCGGCGCTGTCGGGAGTTGGGTCCGGCGCGCCCGCGCCTCGGCGGGCTCGGCGCCATGGGGCACGCGGAAGTGCCCGGCGCGGCCCAGTTTCGGTGGGGACGGCAGTACCGACCCCGGTGGCGGTCTCGGACGGATATGGCAGCGCGGTCGGGAAGGGCGTCACCGACGGCGGCCGGCTTCTTGGCTCGTGGTGCTCGGCGTGCACGATCGTCTCCTCGGCGAGGGCGCAACGTCAGCGTCAGGCCATCAGATCTCGATGTTGAGTAGTACAGGTTCGAACACGTTACGTGATGTGAAGTGGTAACTCCCGCCTTGACCACTACTCCGTGGTAGGCGCGATGTAGCTACCCGGCAAGATACCCAGTCGGGCAACCAGAAATGGACGCTGAGAGCGTCCTCCCAAAATCTTAGGGTAGCCATCTCAGGCAACCTGGGAGTAAAGGTCTCAGCGCCTGGCTACCTGCGTCCCGCCCGCGTCCGGGGCTTTCGGCCCGCCCCACCCCGCCAGGTGACGACGAGCACTGCCCGGGATACAGAAAGCGCTGGTCCGGGCGCCACGGGCTCCACGAAGCGGGCAGGTCGATCATTATGTGGGCATGCCGGATCACCGTGCGTTGCCGGGACCTGCCGAAGCGGCGGCTTCTGCCGAGGCGGCGGTCTGCGCCGGGCGACGCGCAGCGGGCCGCAGCTGGCAGACCGGGGGGATCCGTACCCCGCCCCGCGACTGTTCCCCGGACGGGCCGACCAGTGCGCGACAGGGGAGTCAGCGATGCGACGCGCGGTGCCGGTCTGCCCGTCACCGGCCCGACAGATCCCGACGGAGATCGGTGTCAGTGTCGGACAGGCCGCGAACGCAGTGGTCCGGCCAGCCGGCCGAGCGCTGCGGGACCGCAGCGCACCGCCGTGTGATCGGCACGAGGTGGCCGCCGTGGCCACGCATCGAGGAGGAGTGATGTCCGGGTTCCTGTACCGGGTGGGGTGGCTGGCTGCGGGCCGGCCGTGGCGTGTGATCGCCGTCTGGGTCGCCGGGCTGGTGGTGGCGACCGGGCTTGCCATGGCCCTCGGCGGTGAGCCCCACGACAACTACGACGCCCCGGGGACGCCCTCCCAGCGCGGCACCGACCTGCTGCGCGCCGAGTTCCCGGCGCTCGCCGAGGCCCAGGCCCGGGTGGTGCTGCACGATCCCGACGGCGCCCGCGTCGGGACGGACATCACGACCGAGGTCGCCCGGCGGCTGGGTGAGGTCCCGTCCGTCGCCATCGTCAGCCCGCCGCGGCTGTCCACCGACGGCGACACCGCGCTGTTCACACTGAACTACGACCAGCCGGTCACCGACCTCGGCGGCGCCGAGGCGATCGACCATCTCGTCGAGGCCGCCTCCCCCGCGGAGCGGGCGGGCCTGACCACCGAGTTCGGCGGCCAGGTCGCCGAGAACATCCAGGAGGTCAACGGCCGCGCCGAGGCGGTCGGCATCGGGTTCGCGCTGATCATCCTGCTCGTCGCCTTCGGCTCCATCACGGCCGCCGGTGTGCCGCTGGCCGTCGCCCTCGTCGGCCTGGGGATCGGCACCGCCGGCATCACCCTCATCGCGGCCGGCACCGACGTCAGCACGATCGCGCCGACCCTCGCCTCGATGGTCGGCATCGGCGTCGGCATCGACTACGCCCTCCTGCTCGTCACCCGGCACGTCGAGGGCCTGCGGAGCGGGCTGACCGTGCGGGAGGCCGCCGCCCGTGCCAACAGCACCGCCGGTGTGTCCGTGCTGTTCGCCGGCGTGACCGTCGTGCTGTCGCTGATGGGCCTGCGACTGGTCGGCCTGAACACCTACGTCACCACCGGTTTCACCACGGCGGCGGTCGTCGTGACCATCGTGATCACCGCGCTCACGCTGGTCCCGGCGCTGTGCGGCCTGGCGGGCACCCGGCTGCTCGGCCGCCGCGCCCGGGCTGCCCTGACCACGGGCGGGGACACCGCGGGCGCACCCGACACGGGCGCCGTGCCGGTGGCGGCCGGTGCGCGCCCGGAGCCTCGGCAGACTCTGACCGCCGTCTGGGCCGGGCGCATCGGCCGTCGGCCGCTGCCGTGGGCGATCGGCGCCCTGCTGCTCCTGCTGCTGCTCGCCGCGCCCGTCCTCGGCATGCGCACCTGGCCGCAGGACGCGGGAAGCCAGCCGGACTCCACCTACCAGCGGCGCGCCTACGACCTGATCGCCGCCGAGTACGGCCCTGGCGCCAACGGCCCACTGATCATCGCCGCTGACCTGCAGAAGGTCGCCGCCGCCGACCTCGAGGGCATCGTCAACCGCATCAGGGCGACCCCGGACGTCGCCGCCGTCCAGCCGCCGATCGTCGCGCCGAGCGGCAACGCCGCGGTCATCATCGTCACGCCCACCGTCGCCCCGAGCGACGCGCGCGCCGCCGAGCTGGTGCACCACCTGCGCGAGGACGTCCTGCCCGCGGGCGTCGAGATCACCGGCCTGACCGCCGTCTTCACCGACCTGGCCAGCTGGATGTCGGACCGGTTGTGGTGGGTGGTCGGCTTCGTCGTCGGTGTGTCGCTGCTGCTGCTGACCCTGGTGTTCCGCTCGCCGGTGGTCGCTCTGAAGGCCGCGGTGATGAACCTGCTCTCGATCGCGGCCGCCTACGGTGTCGTCACCGCGGTCTTCCAGTGGGGCTGGGGCACCGAGCTGCTCGGCCTGCCACACAGCATCCCGATGTCGAGCTGGCTGCCCGTGCTGATGTTCACCGTCCTGTTCGGCCTGAGCATGGACTACGAGGTGTTCCTCCTCTCGCGCATCCGCGAGGACTACCTTGCGACCGGCGACGCGCACGGCAGCGTCGTGCGCGGGCTCGCCGCCACCGGCCGGGTGATCAGCTCCGCCGCCCTGATCATGATCGCGGTGTTCGCCGGCTTCGCCCTCGACCCGGACGTCACGGTCAAGATGGTCGGCGTCGGCATGGCGGTCGCGGTCCTGGTCGACGCCACGATCATCCGCATGGTCCTGGTACCGGCCACGATGGCACTGCTCGGCCGGGCGAACTGGTGGCTTCCCGGCTGGCTCGACCGGATCATGCCCCACGTGGACGTCCATGGTGCCGCGGTGGCCACGCCCGCCACGATCACGACCCCGACGGTTCCCCCGACCACGGATGCCGTCGTGGCCACGACGGCCCCGGGCACGGCGACCACCCCGAGTACCGCGGACGCTTTGGCCGAGCCCAGGACCGCGGAAGGAACAACCCAGCCCGTCTGACTCATCCACCGGCAGCGCAGCACACCCACCGGCGCCGCCACCGCCACCGGCGCCGCCACCGCCACCGGCGCCGGGCCGCGGAACGCGGGCACGGCGTCACGGGAACCGGCTCGACCAGCTGGCGCCGGGACGCCCTGCCGTGCCTGTCAACGTGTTCCTGCCGCTCAACGTGCTCCTGCCGCGGCGTGCAGGGCGGCGACCCGGTTCGCCGCCCGCAGGAGGAGACGATCCGCGGATCTGGCGGGTCAGATCTCCCGGCCGCGGAGCCGCAGGGTGACGGTGCCGGCGGCGAGCAGCCAGACCGGGGCGAGGATCCCGGCCGAGTAGGGCAGGCCGACGGCCACCGTCGCCGTGATGGAGATGCCGGCGAGAACAGCGCTGACGATGCCGAACCAGGTCGGCAGAACCCGGTGCCGGAGCGACACCACCGCGACGCAGGCTGCCGCCGCGATGACGCCCCACCAGGCGGCGTACTGCATCTGGCTGACCACCACGGCGAGCACCTCGACGTCCGTCTTCGTGTAGAAGGAGTTGTCGATGCCGCCCGGGACACCGCCGGCCAGAACGTGCTTGAGGCCGAAGCTGAACATCAGCCCGCCGAGCGCTGCCGCAAAGGCGAGTTTCGCGGCCGGTACCGCGAGACTGTCCGGCGCTCGGCGCTCCAGAAGGCGTGTCAGCCCGGCCGCGAAGCCGAGCAGCAGCAGAACGGCGACGAAGCCGATCGAGCCGCCCAGCCAGAGGGCGACGCGGTGGTCACCGGCGGCCTGGTAGATCGCGTCGGTGCCGTCCCGGGTGATCGACTCGTCCGGGTCCCAGCCGAGTATGAACGAGCCGACGGGTGCCAGCACGGCCGCGGCGAGGCCGGCCAGTGGCCACCGCGAGCGGGCCGGTCTGCCGGCGTCCTCGGCGCTCGGGCCGGGGCCGGTGCCGGGCCGGGCGTCAGGCGTGTGGCGCGCGTCAGGGCTGTGGCGGTGCCGGGCCTGCACCGGCCGGTTATCGGCGCCCGAGTAGCCGTAGGCGTCGTAGGAACCGGTAACAGTCATCTGGGCTCTCCTGTTCGTGGCCAGGAGGCTGCCTTGCGGGCCGGCAGCACTCGGCGATGACCGAAACAATGCGGCGCGACGCCATGAACCAGCCACGGTGGCACCCGGCGCTTTCACGGGGAGGGCACCACCACCACCACCGCCGCGGACGGGTCAGCCTGTACACGCGCCCCGTCCGGTGCGCAGGTCCGGCACGGCTGCGCATCGTCGCCCCATCGTTTCTAGAGCCGGGCTTGAGCGCGGACCGTGACCGTCTGCGCATGCCGACATTCACGGGCGACCCGCGCCTCGACGAAGTGGCCGATGGCGTGCACGCGTTCCTGCAGCCCGACGGGGGATGGTGCCTGAACAACGCCGGGGTCCTGGCGGGGCGGGGAAAGTCGCTGCTCATCGACACTGCGGCGACCGAGAAACGGGCCAGGTTGCTGCGCGCGTTCACCGACAGGTTCGCCCCGCCGCGGGCGATCGTCACCACCCACGCGCACGGTGACCACACGTTCGGGAACTTCGTCTTCCCGGAGGCACTCGTGATCGGCCACGAGCGGACCAGACGGGAGGCGGAACGGGCCGGCCTGCACCTGACCACGCTGTGGCCGGAGGTCGACTGGGGCGGCATCGAGCTGATGCTGCCGGAGCTGACCTTCACCGAGCCGGTGGCGATGTCGCTCGGCGGGCACGACATCGAGCTGCACTCGTTCGGGCCGGCCCACAGCGGCTGCGACACGGTCGTCTGGCTGCCCCGCCAGCGCGTTCTTTTCGCGGGCGACCTGCTCATGTCCGGCGTGACGCCGTTCGTGCTGACCGGGTCGGTGCGCGGGCTGCAGAGCGCTGTGGCGCGACTGCGGTCGTTCGGCGCGGAGACCATCATCCCGGGGCACGGGCCGGTCGGCGGGCCGGAGCTGCTCGACGTGAGCGAGGGGTACCTCACCTGGCTCACCGACCTGGCACGGGCCGGCCTGGCGCAGGGAGTCCCCCCGTTGCAGGCCGCCCGGGACGCCGACCTGGGAAGGTTCGCGGGCCTTCTCGACAGTGAGCGACTGGCGCCGAACC
The DNA here is from genome assembly GCF_041008525.1 of Parafrankia sp. FMc2. Classification (NCBI taxonomy): domain Bacteria; kingdom Bacillati; phylum Actinomycetota; class Actinomycetes; order Frankiales; family Frankiaceae; genus Parafrankia; species Parafrankia sp. FMc2. The sequence continues at coordinate 17,261 of NZ_JBFLUG010000050.1, forward strand.
TGTACCGTGCCTACGACGAGTTCCGCGGCGAGAGCCATGACGGTATCTCGGACGTCGACCAGCTTTTCGCCGCGATGGTGGAGCTGCACGGCGGGATTCCCACCTGCCGTGCCTGACGCACCCCGCCTTCCACCACCTCGATGCCCGAGTCCTCTCATCGGGATTCGATGCGGAGGCGATTCCGGGACCGTCCGGGATACCCGCACGGACGGCCACCGAAAGCCGTAGCAGACCCGCAGGGGCGCACCCCGCGGACAGGATCCGCAGGGTGCGCAGGCGAGCGGAACGCGGGTGCCGGTGGCCTGGTTGTCGGATTCAGCCAGCTGCTCGCGCGGTGCCGAGAGCGCTGGCTCCTCTCCCGGCAGCGGGCCGTTTCGCGCGGCCGGGCAGGGAACGGATCGTCACGCCACCGGCCGCCCGATCTCCCCCGCACCTGCCCTGCGCGGCACCACATCCGCGGGCAGGGCAGTGGATCACGCCGCGCTGCGCAACGCGATCGTCATGGTCATCCCCGACCCGGAAAGCACACTCGTCACGACCTGGCCCGAGGACGCCCGACCCCGAGAACCTCCGTGATCGACCCACAAGGACGACAACCGCACTTGTCCCGACAGATTCGCGAGGTGGAGGAGGAAGCCCCTGAGCCGGATAAAAGCCCGACCCCACAACAAGAAAAAACCAAACCCGGATACAACTCCCGGGGGGTCTCGGAGGGCTCGACCCCCCGGAAAAACAACAAACAATCAAACCGGCGAAGCAAGCAAAGCCAGATTGTTTGTGGAGCTGAGGGGATTCGAACCCCTGACCCTCACACTGCCAGTGTGATGCGCTACCAGACTGCGCCACAGCCCCATATTAAGTTCAGCTGCCCGTACTGTACCGGACGAACTCTGATCATGCTGTTCAGCCGCTTGTCGGCCGCGTCTGCAAGTGTACAGGTTCCGTGTCAGCTGTTGTCGGCCCGTCCTGCGTCGGCAACAAGGCCTCCGACAGTGGGTTCGGGGCTGAGCGCCTTGATCCGACGCTGCGCTCCGGCCCGACGTTGTCGACCTTATCAGGCGCCGGGACGGCCGTGGTGAGGGGGCCACTGTTGTGCTCCGCAAGTCGGAAGCCGCCGTGCTCCCGCCGGAGCACGGACCACCGACAGTTGCGCAGGGGCCCGAACACCCACCAGTTCTCCGGGGGTACGCCGAGCACCCGCCCGATGAGCGCCCGCGCGGTGCCGCCGTGCAGCACGAAGACGATCAGGCCGGCGGGGTCGGCCGGTCCGCCCTCGCCCAGGATCTCCTGCAGGAGCGCGTACGCCCGCTCCGCGACCTCCTCGTAGGTCTCACCGCCGCCGCGGCGGATGTCCTCACCGCGGCGCCAGGCGGCGTCCTCGGCGGGGAACCGCACCGCCGCCTCGGCCCCGGTCAGGCCGGACCAGGCACCGAGGTCGATCTCACGCAGCCGGGGGTCGGTCCGCACGGGCAGCCCGATCCGGGCGGCGGTCTGCTGACAGCGCAGCAGATCCGAAGAGACCACGAGCTCGGGGCGCAGCGCCCTGATCACCGGCCCGACCGCGTCGGCCTGCCGGGCGCCGGTCTCGTCCAGGGGCACGTCCGCCTGCCCCTGGAAGCGGCCGGCGTTGTTCCAGGACGTCTGGCCGTGGCGCCAGAGGAGCAGCCTCACCGGGTTTCTGCCGCACCGACACCGACAGCTGCGTCGGCGTCGGTGAAGGGGATGACCGGGCAGTCCTTCCAGAGCCGCTCGAGGCTGTAGTAGGTGCGCTCCTCGGCGCGCTGCACGTGCACGACGATGTCGGCGAAGTCGAGGAGGACCCAGCGGCCGTCACGTTCGCCCTCGCGGCGCAGGGGCTTCGCGCCCATGGCCCGCAGCTTCTCCTCGACCTCGTCGACGATGCCCTTCACCTGGCGCTCGTTCTCGGCCGACGCGATGACGAAGCAGTCGGTGATCGTGAGTCGCTCGCTGACGTCGAGGACGAGGATGTCCTGGCCGATCTTGTCTGCGGCGGCCTGGGCGGCGGCGAGGGCGAGCTCGGTGGCTCGCGGCGAAGCGGTCACGCTCGTGGGTCTCCAGAAGGTTCGGGGCCACGCGGCCGCCGGCTGCCCGCCGCGCGCCGGTGCCGCTGTCGGTGCCGGCACCACGTGCTCGGGGCATCCCGCAGGACGCGCCGGCCACCCGCGGATCGGGCGACCGTATCCAGCGTGACACACCGACGCGCGGATCGGCGACCATGTTCTCCGCCATCGGGTCGAATGTTCTCCCGCGCCGGACCCGCCGGGGCAGCGCCGCCCGGACTACCCGCTCCCGCCCGGCTCCCGCTCGAGGGGCGGGAGCGGGTCGTACAGCCCCCGTTTCACGATGTAGCGGACGACGCCGTCCGGAGTCAGATACCAGATGGGCGCGGCCCTGGCGACCCGCAGGCGGATGTCGGACGAGGAGATCGCCAACGCGGGCACCTCGAGCAGGCTGACCGCCTCGTCGGGCAGGCTGGCATGGCGGCGCAGGTGATAGCCCGGGCGGGTCACGCCGATGAAGTGGGCCAGGCCGAAGAGCTCGGTGTGGTCCCGCCAGGTGAAGATCTGCGCGAGCGCGTCGGCGCCGGTGATGAAGAACAGCTCGTCGGCGGGCCGCAGCCGGCGCAGGTGCCGCAGCGTGTCGATGGTGTAGGTCGGGCCGCTGCGTTCGATGTCGATCCGGCTGACGGTGAACCGGGGGTTCTCGGCCGTGGCGAGGAAGGTCATCAGATAGCGGTCCTCGGCGGCGGAGACCTCGCGGTCGACCTTCTGCCACGGTTGCCCGCTGGGCACGAAGACGACCTCGTCCAGGTCGAACAGCGCCGCGACCTCGCTGGCCGCGACCAGGTGCCCGTTGTGGACGGGATCGAACGTCCCACCCATCACGCCCAGTCGCACGTGGGGACCCTAACCCCCCGCAAACGCCTCGCGCCCCCGTCACGGCACCGCCCGCGGGATGTCCTTCGTCACGAGACCCGAGGGCGGGGCGGCCCGGACGGCTGTCGCCGGGCGGCAAGGCGGCCCAGCGGCCGGCTGCGCGTGCCGGCCGGGCCGAAACCTGTCGGTCACGGCACTAGGCTGGCCGGGAGCCGGACGACATCACGGACGACACCACGGACGGCATCCCAGGACACGCCGTGGGACGACATCCAGGGGGATCAGCCCATGCCGACCAGCCCGCGCGCGGGGCAGCCCGCCGCTCCCGACGAGCTCGTAGATGTGGGCGCGCTGCTGGACGCCTACCAGGACGTCCATCCCGACCCGGCCGACCCGGCGCAGCTGGTCGCGTTCGGGACGTCCGGCCACCGCGGCAGCGCGCTGCGCGCCTCCTTCAACGAGGACCACATCCTGGCCACCACCCAGGCGATCTGCGAGTACCGGGCGGCCGCAGGCACGACCGGCCCCCTGTTCATCGGGATGGACACCCACGCCCTGTCGGCGCCCGCCCTGGCGAGCGCGCTCGAGGTGCTGGTCGCGAACGGGGTGGACGTGCGGGTGGCTCCCGCCGGTGAGGCGACACCCACCCCGGTGGTCTCGCACGCCATCCTCGGCCACAACGGCCGCGGCGCGGGGGCGAGAGCGGGCGCGGCACCGGCCCCGACCGCGGTGGCCGGTGGGGTCGCCGACGGGATCGTCGTGACGCCGTCGCACAACCCGCCGGCCGACGGCGGCTTCAAGTACAACCCACCGCACGGCGGCCCGGCGGACACCGCCGCGACGACGGCGATCCAGAACCGGGCGAACGACCTGCTCCGGGCGGGCCTCGCCGGCGTCGCCCGCGTCCCCTACCACCAGGCGCTGACAGCGGCGACCGTGCACGACTTCGTCGGCGCCTACGTGGCGGACCTGCCGAACGTCGTCGATCTCGACGCGATCCGCGCGGCAGGCGTCCGGATCGGCGTCGACCCGCTCGGCGGCGCGAGCGTCCGCTACTGGCAGGAGATCGCCGAGCGACACAAGCTCGACATCGAGGTGGTCAACCCCGCCGTCGACCCGGCGTTCGGGTTCATGACCCTGGACTGGGACGGCCGGATCCGGATGGACCCGTCCTCGCCGTACGCGATGGCCTCCCTGCTGCGGCTGGCGGCCTCGTTCGACGTCGCGCTGGCGAACGACGCCGACGCCGACCGGCACGGCATTGTCACTCCGGGCGCCGGGCTGCTCAACCCGAACCACTTCCTCGCCGCCGCGATCTCCTACCTGTTCGCGCACCGCCCGGGCTGGCCCGCCGGCGCCGCCATCGGCAAGACACTGGTCAGTTCGGCGATGATCGACCGCGTCGCCGTCGGCGTCGGGCGCCGGCTGCACGAGGTGCCCGTCGGTTTCAAGTGGTTCGTCGACGGGCTGCTCGACGGCTCCCTCGGCTTCGGCGGCGAGGAGAGCGCGGGCGCCTCGTTCCTGCGCCGTGACGGCGGTGTCTGGACCACCGACAAGGACGGCATCATCGCCTGCCTGCTCGCCGCCGAGATGACGGCGAGCACCGGACGCGATCCCGGACAGCTCTACGCGGCACTGACCGAACGCCACGGCTCTCCCGCCTACCGCCGGGTGGACGCCGCGGCGACACCGGCGCAGAAGAAGGTTCTCGCCGCGCTGACCCCGGCGGCGCTCGGCGCCACCGCACTCGCCGGAAGCCCGGTCACGGCGGCGATGACGACCGCGCCGGGCAACGGCGCGCCGATCGGGGGCGCCAAGGTGGCGACGGCGGACGCCTGGTTCGCCGCCCGCCCCTCCGGCACCGAGGACGTCTACAAGATCTACGCCGAGAGCTTCCTCGGCGCCGACCATCTCACCGAGGTGCTCGGCGAGGCCCAGACGATCGTCGACGCCGCGCTGGCCCGCGGGTAGCCGGGCCCCGCGCGGCGGGGGTCGGTCATCGGGTCGGGCCGTCTGCGTCTGCTGCTCCGTTCCCGCCCGACGGAGCCGGCGGTGCCCCCGATCCGGTCTCCCGCGGGTCGACGGCCGGCGCCGCGGGGCGGCGTAGCCGGCGGGCGAGGCGCACCGCCGCGTAGGTGACACCGGCGAGCAGGCCGACGAGCACCAGCGGACCGACCAACGCGATGATCACCTCGATACCGCGGACGAACCGGTCCCAGGAGCGGCTGGCGGCATCGCCCAACCCGGACGACTCGTCGTCGGGAGCGGGGCCGGAGCCGGCGTCGGCCTCCGTGATCCGCACACTGAGCGTCGCCAGATCGCTGGCGTCGGCGAGCACCATCCGCTGGCCCTCGAGCTGCTCGATCTGGATCTGCACCCCGTCAATCGCCTGCTGCACGGAGAGTGTCTCCCCCACCGTCGTCGCCTTGGCGAGCAGCCCCAGGTAGGCGGCGCGGGACGCCTCCAGCGCACGCTTGCGGGCCTCGATGTCGACGTACTCACCCGTGACATCCCGCGAGGAGGTCGTGGCGGACGAGATCTCACCCAGCTCACCCAGTCCGGAGCGGAGCCGCTCGAACGAGGCGGTCGGCACGCGGAGGTTCACGGTGGCGTACTGGTAGTCGTCATCGGTCGTGGACGAGGTGCCGCTGACCTCGCTCGACTCGACGTAGCCGTCGAGCCCGGTGACCGTCGCCGAAAGTTCCTGGACGGTTCGGTCCACCTGCCCGACCGGCACGAGCAGGGTGGTCGTGCCGTTGCGGACGATGCGTGGCTCGACGCCCGCCGGCCGCGCCGGCTCACCGCCGGCGCCTCCCGGCTGCCCCGGAACGGTCGAGCTCCGCGCGGGGGTGTCACGGGCCACACCCGGGCTGGGCGGCGCCGCTCCCACGCCGGATGACAGGTCGGAATCCGTCTCCCGCAGGCCTCTCCCCTGGGGCAGGCCCGCGCCGGACGAGCCGGCCGAGTCCGCCTGGACCGCGGCCGGAGCGGGCTCGGCCGCCCCGAAGGACGATGTGTCGATCGACCCGTCGTCCAACTCGTCGACGACGGCACCGAGAGCCACCCCGCCGAGCAACACCCCGGCCAGGACGAGGGCGCCGACGATGATCCGCCGGCGGCGGCGTGCCGCCGGCGCCAACACCGGACCCGTCTCCCCCGTCCCGCCCGTTTCGGTCGACCCGCCGGCCCGGTCCTCGCCGGCGGCGGCCCGGTCCTCGTCACCGGTGGTCCGGTCGCGGGCGGCGTCGGTCTCGGCGTCGGCGCGCGGGCGGGCGGCGTCCAGGCGATCCGGCGTGGTCCTCCCGGGGGACGTCGGTTCCCCGGTATCCCGGGTCGCCCCGGGGGTCGTCGTACTGGTCGCCATGCGGCACCCCTGTCGTCCGACCACCCTGGTGAACCCCACGGACGTCCCGCCGGGCCACTGGTGGATGACACGGCGGACGCACCGCGCGTCAGCCGTCGAAGGGTTGGACGCAGCCACCCGGCAAACGGTTCACTCTGGAACAGAGCGGATTTCTCAGGTGGGCAGCAGCCGCTCGATGAAGTGCTGGAGCTGCTCGACGTTGCGGCACTCGACCATCTCGTCGACGAAGTCGGCATAGGCGCCGGTGGCGGAGTCGCCCGAGCCCCAGTAGCTGCGCGGCTCCGGGTTCAGCCAGTAGGAGTGCCGGGCCTGCGCGCACAGCCGGCGGAACACCGCCGCCGAGGTCGCCCGGTAGTTGTTCCGGGCGTCGCCGAGCACGAGCAGCGAGGTCCGCGGGCCGACGGCGTCGGGGTACCTCTCGGCGAAGACGTCGATGGCGTGGCCGTAGTCGCTGTGGCCGTCGAACCAGACCAGGTCGGCCTCGGTGGCGATGCGGGCCATCATGTCGCCCAGGTCGAGGCCACGCAGGAAGCGGGTGACCTCGTCCGTCGTGTCGATGAAGGCGAAGGCGCGGACCTTGGAGAACTGCTCGCGCAGCGCGTGGGTGAGCATGAGGGTGAAGTGGGCGAAGGAGGACACCGATCCGGACACGTCGCACAGCACGACCAGTTCGGGCTTGTGCGGCTTGTGCGGCCGGTGCTTCGTCTCCATCGGGACGCCGCCGGTGGCCAGCGAGGCCCGTACCGTGCGGCGGAAGTCCAGCCGCCCGGACCGGCCGAGGCGGCGTCGCGCGGTCAGCCTGGTCGCGAGCCGGCGGGCCAGCGGGTAGACCTGCCGACGCAGCTCGACGAGATCGCGCTGGGAGGCGCGGAGGAAGTCGACCTGGTCCGCGAGCGGCTTGACCGCGGACTTCTCGACGGCCTCGATGCCGCGCTCCTCCGCCATCCGGCGGCGCACCTCGGAGGACACCATGTCCTCGAAGGCCTTGATCCGGTCGGCGATCGTCTGGCGGGCGATCCGCTCGCCGAGGCCGCCGCGCTCGTCCTCCCCGAGCATGGCCGCGAGCAGGTCGGCGATGAGCGTCTCCGGGGACATGGCCCGCAGCACCCGGTAGATGAAGTAGCTGCGCTGCCCCGGCCCGTTCTGCGCGGCGCCGAACGCGCTGACCGACCGGCGGGCCAGGTCACGGAGCCGTTCGTCGTCACCGTCGAGCAGGGCGTCGCGAAGCATGTCGCGCATGGCGCGGCGCAGCTCCTCCAGCTCCTGCGGGGTCAGCTCGGGAGCGTCGCCGGCCGGCCCGTCGGAGGCGAGCGCCGGGCCGCCGACGCCGTCCGCGTCCGCCAGCGCGACACCGTCGCCGATGCGCGGCGGGAAGTAGAGGTCGAACAGCGAGTCGAACGCGTTCCGGTACAGCGGCCGCTTGCACATGGTGGCGGCGAACGCGGACCGGACAGCGTTCCGGTCGGCCCACCCGACGGCGCCGACCGCGCGGACGGCGTCCACCGTCTCGGCGCTGCTCACCGGGACGTTCGCACGGCGCAGCGCGGCCGTGAACGCCACGGTGCGGTCAAGCAGGTTCATCGGGACCTCCGGGTCCTGGGCCTGGGCCTGGGGCTCGCCTGGCCTTGCCTCGGGCGGGCCGAGGCCGGGCGGGGCGGGGCCCGCCGGGCCCGGCCGGCTCTCGGCCCGGCAGCCGCCGGCTCCGTGCCGGCGCCGTGGGGTGGCGCCGGCAGCCGGCGCCGGTGGTTCGTGCCGTCAGTTGGCGCCGAGCTTGAGCTGGCTGATCGCGCGGGCCTGGTCACTGGCGTGCTTGAGGACCACGCCGAGGGTCGAGGTGACGGCCGCGTCGTCCATCGAGTCGAAGCCCAGCGCGAGGACCGTCTGGCCCCAGTCGATGGTTTCGGCGATCGACGGCGCCTTCTTCAGCTCCATCGCCCGCAGCGCCCGGACGATCCGTACCAGCGACTCCGCCATCTTCTCGGGGAGCTCCGGCACCCGGGACAGGACGATCTCCTTCTCCCGGGCCGCGGAAGGGTAGTCGAGATTGAGATAGAGGCAGCGGCGCTTGAGCGCCTCCGACAGCTCCCGGGTGGCGTTCGAGGTGAGGATGACGAACGGGCGGCGGGTCGCCTTCACCGTGCCCAGCTCGGGAATCGTCACCTGGAAGTCCGACAGCACCTCCAGGAGCAGGCCCTCCACCTCGACGTCGGCCTTGTCGGTCTCGTCGATGAGCAGGACGGTCGGCTCGTCACGCCGGATCGCGGTGAGCAGCGGCCGGGAGAGGAGGAACTCCTCGCTGAAGATGTCGTCGTGGGTCTGCTGCCAGGTGCCCGCGCCCGCTGGCGCGCTCCCGGCCACGCCCTCGGGACCGGTGGCGGCCTCGGGGGCCGCGCCGGCTGCCTGGATCCGCAGCAGCTGCTTCTTGTAGTTCCACTCGTAGAGGGCGCGGGCCTCGTCCAGCCCCTCGTAGCACTGCAGCCGGATCAGCTCGGCACCGACCGCGCTGGTCAGTGCCTTGGCCAGTTCGGTCTTGCCGACACCGGCCGGCCCTTCGACCAGCAGCGGCTTACCGAGCCGGTCCGCGAGGAAGACCGTGGTGGCGATCGCCTCGTCGGCGAGATAACCCGTCTCCCGGAGCCGCTCCCGCACATCCGCGACATCAGCGAACGCGTATCCCTGCGACGACATGGCCACCTTCCGATCCGGTGCCTGGTAGTACCCCACCGTCCATAGTGCCAGTGGTTGGCAGCACATGACGGATTGACGAGGAATGAGGGCCTCGCGGAATGCTCCGCACCGCACCCACGGGCCACCTTTGCGCCAGCGCCACCCGCATTGTCACCAGCGGAAACAACCAGGTCACCGGCCGTCGCGCAATCCGCGAGGTACCAGCCCCGGTTCTACACCAGATGACCGTCCCCGATACCGAGCCAGGTCGTCGATGTCAGCTCGGCAAGCCCCATCGGCCCACGGGCGTGCAGCTTCTGGGTGGAAATCCCGATCTCGGCGCCCATCCCGAAACGCTCGCCGTCGGTGAAGCGCGTCGAGGCGTTCACCATCACCGCGGCGCTGTCGCAGGATGAGGTGAACCGGCGGCTCGCCGCCAGCGAACGGGTGATGATCGCCTCGGTGTGGCCGCTGCTCCAGCGCCGGATGTGCTCGACCGCCTCGTCCAGGGAGCCGACGACCCCGACCGCCATGTCCAGCGACAGGTACTCGGTGGCCCAGTCCTCGTCGGTGACCGGCACCGCTGACGGGTCGACGGCCCGCACGGTCTCGTCGCCGTGGATGGTCACGCCCGCGTCCCGCAGCGCGGCCAGCACCCGGGGCAGGAACTCCGCGGCGACACCGGCGTGGACGAGCAACGTCTCCGCGGAGTTGCAGACCGAGACCTTCTGGGTCTTCGCGTTCACCGTGACGGCCAGCGCGATGTCCAGGTCGGCGTCGGCGTCCACGTACACGTGGCAGTTACCCACCCCGGTCTCGATCACCGGCACCGTCGACTCCTCGACGACCGTGCGGATCAGGCCGGCGCCACCGCGCGGGATGAGCACGTCGACCAGCCCGCGCAGCCGCATGAGGTGCTTCACCGACTCGTGGTCTGCCCCCGGCACGAGCTGCACGGCATCCGCCGGCAGCCCGGCCGCCTCCGCGGCCTCCCGCAGCACGTCGACCAGCACCCGGTTGGAGTGCAGCGCGGACGCGCTGCCACGCAGCAGCACCGCGTTCCCGCTCTTCAGGCACAGGCCCGCCGCGTCCACCGTGACGTTGGGCCGCGCCTCGTAGATGATCCCGACGACGCCGAGCGGCACCCGCACCTGGCGCAGCTCCAGCCCGTTGGCGAGAACCCGGCCGCGGACGACCTCGCCGACCGGATCCTCGAGCGCCGCCACCTGGCGCAGCCCACCGGCCATCGCCTCGATCCGGGCCGGGGTCAGCGTCAGCCGGTCGACCAGTGCGTCGGACATGCCGCCTGCCCGGGCGGCTGCGGTGTCGACCGCGTTCGCGGCGAGGATGTCGGCCGTCCGGTCGAGGAGCGCCGTGGCCATGCCGAGCAGGGCGGTGTCCTTCGCCGCCCGCGGCAGCGGCGCGAGCACACCGGCGGCTCGCCGGGCTCGCACCGCGCTGGCTCGGACGTCCTCCGCCGACGTGTTCATGACCGCAATCCCTCCGACTGTCCGCGACCTCCGGCGCGGGCCCCGGGCCGGCATCGCCGGCGCGGTCGCGCCGCGCACGACCTTCTCGAGGCTACCGGCGTCCGGTACCCGCGGGCCCGCGACCGGAGCAACTCGCCCCGTTCAGCGGCGGGTGAGCAGCAGGACGAGGTCGTCCCGATGGACGACCTCACGCTCGTAGAACGGGCCGCGCTCGGCCGCCAGCTCCATCGTCGACCGGCCGAGCATGCCCGGAAGCTCGGCCGAGTCGAACTCGACCAGGCCACGGGCCACCGGCCGGCCCCGCGGGTCGACCAGGTCGACCGGGTCGCCGGCGGAGAACTCCCCCTCGATCCGGGTCACGCCGGCGGGCAGCAGGGAGGCACGGCGGTCGACGACAGCGGTGACCGCGCCGTCGTCCAGGTACAGCCGCCCCTCGGGGGCGGTCGCGTAGGCGAGCCACAGCAGACGGGACGCCCGTCGCGGATCGGTCGGGTGGAACACCGTCCCGACCTCGTCACCGGCGAGTGCCGCCGCCGCGAGCGACGCCGAGGTCACGACGGTGGGGACGCCACCCGCCGCCGCGATCCGCGCCGCGTCGATCTTCGTCGCCATGCCGCCGACGCCGACACCGGCCGCACCGGTGCCGCGGGCGGTGAGCCCGTCGAGGTCGGCGTCCGACCGGACGTCCCGCAGCATCCGGGCCGGGCCGAGGCGCGGGTTCGACTCATAGACACCGTCGACGTCCGAGAGCAGCACGAGCAGGTCCGCGGACACCAGATGGGCCACGATCGCGGCGAGCCGGTCGTTGTCACCGAACCGGATCTCCTGGGTGGCGACCGCGTCGTTCTCGTTCACGACCGGCACCACGCCCAGGGCCAGCAGCCGCTCCAGCGTCGTGCGTGCGTTGCGGTAGTGGGTCCGGCGGATCACATCGGTCTCGGTCAGCAGGACCTGGCCGACCCGGTGCCCAGCCCGACCGAACGCCTCGGCGTAGCGGTGGACGAGCTCGCTCTGCCCGACACTCGCCGCGGCCTGCAGCGTGGCCAGGTCGCGGGGCCGCCGGGCCAGGCCGAGCGGGGCGAGCCCGGCGGCGATCGCCCCGGACGACACCAGCACCAGCCCACCTGCCCGGCTGACCACCGCGGCGACGAGTGCCTCGACCCGCGCGGTGTCCAGCCCGCCGGCGGCGCTGGTCAGCGAAGAGGAACCGACCTTGACGACGACGCGGGTCGCCTCGGTGACGAAGGACCGTGCCACGGGCTAGCCACGCTCACCCGGGCTGCCACCGGTGGCGTCGCCGCCAGCAGCGGGCTCGTCGTGGCCGTCGAACTCGTCGAAGCCGCCCACACCGTCGCGGCGTGCCGCCCGCTCCGCCCGGGTCGGTCGCCTGGACGTCCGGAACCGCTGGTCGGTGCCCCGCGGACCCATCGGGATGTCCGCCACGGCCCCGGCCCGGATGCCGGACCGGCCGGCTCCCGGCATCCCACCGGACCCGCCGACGGTCGCGACCGTCGGCAGGGGCACCGGACGGACCACGCCGTAGCCGTCCCCGTCGCCCTCCCCGCCGGCTCCGTTGCCGCCCGAACCGTTCCCGCTCCCGCTGCCGTGGGCGGCTTCGAGGATCAGGGCGTCGCGGCCTGACAGGGTCGGCTCCCAGTCGAAGGTCACGGCGCCGATGGTGACCTCCACGCCGGGGACGGCGCCTTGGCGCGCCAGCTCCTTCTCCACCCCGAGCCGGGCGAGCCGGTCGGCCAGGTAGCCGATCGCCTCCTCGTTGGCGAAGTCGGTCTGGCGCACCCACCGCAGCGGCTTCGGCCCGCCGACGACGAATCCCTCCCCCTCCGGCCGCACCGTGAAGTCAGGTTCGTTGACCGCCCGCGGGCGCAGAACCACCCGCGGGACGCTCCGGCTCGGTGCCGCGGCCCGCAGGTTCGCGACCAGCTCGGCCAAGGCGAGCGACAGGGCGCGCACCCCCTGATGGCTGGCCGTGCTCACCGCGTGGACGGGCAGCCCGCGGGCCAGCAGGTCCGCGGTGACCAGCTCGGCGAGCTCGGCGGCGTCCGGAACGTCGATCTTGTTCAGCACGACGAGGCGGGGCCGGTCGGACAGGTCGGTCGTGTAGGCCGCCAGCTCCGCCTCGATCACGTCGAGGTCGGTCAGCGGGTCACGGCCCGGTTCGAGCGTGGCGCAGTCCAGCACGTGCACGATCAGCGAGCAGCGCTCGATGTGGCGCAGGAACTCCAGGCCCAGCCCGCGCCCCTGGCTCGCTCCCGGGATCAGCCCCGGCACATCCGCCACCGTGTAGGGCGGATGATCGCCGGCCCGGACGACCCCCAGGTTCGGCACCAGCGTCGTGAACGGGTAGTCGGCGATCTTGGGGCGGGCGGCGCTGAGTACCGAGACCAGCGACGACTTGCCCGCGCTGGGGAAGCCGACGAGGGCGACGTCGGCGACGCTCTTCAGCTCCAGGACGGCGTCCAGCTGCTCCCCCGGCTCGCCGAGCTCGGCGAAACCGGGCGCCTTGCGGCGGGTGGAGGCCAGCGACGCGTTGCCGCGCCCGCCACGGCCGCCGTGCGCGAGGACGTAGGTGGTGCCCGGACCGATCAGATCGACGATCTCCTCGCCGTCCGGCGAGATCACGACCGTCCCGTCCGGGACGGCGAGGACCAGGTCGTCCCCGTCGGCGCCGTGCCGGTTGGAGCCCTGGCCGGGCCGGCCGCTGCCGGCCTTCTGATGAGGATGGAAGTGGAAGTCGAGCAGGGTCGTGACCCCGTTGTCGACGCGCAGCAGCACATCGCCGCCACGCCCGCCGTTGCCGCCGTCCGGGCCGCCGAGGGGCTTGAACTTCTCCCGGTGGATCGAGCAGCAGCCGTGGCCGCCATCGCCTGCAGCGGCGTGCAGAACCACCCTGTCGACGAACGTCGCCATGGTCGGCCACCTCTTTCCTGCTCGTGTCGTGCCGCGCCTACCTGGCACGCACCTGCCCGGGCCCAGCCCAGCTCCCCGGCCCCGCCGCCGCGGTCCGCGGCCGACGGCAGGGGACACACAAGAGCGCCGCGCATGCCACCGGCCGGGATTCGGCGGTGGCTCACGCGGCGCCCAGTGAACGAACTACCAACTACATCCGGCTACCAGGCGGACCAGCGGCCCGCTCTGGCGCCTGACGGCGAGCGTCAGGCGCTGACCGCGACCTTCTCCGAGGACTCGGCCTGCCCGTTCTGCACCGCGACGATGTTCACGACGCGGCGACCCCGCTTGCGGCCGAACTCGACGTGGCCGGGAGCCAGCGCGAACAGGGTGTCGTCACCGCCGCGGCCGACCAGGTCGCCCGGGTGGAAGTGGGTGCCACGCTGGCGGACGATGATCTCGCCGGCCTTGACGAGCTGGCCGCCGAACCGCTTGACGCCGAGCCGCTGCGCGTTCGAGTCGCGCCCGTTACGCGAGGAACTCGCGCCCTTCTTATGCGCCATGTCGTCAGGCCTTCCCCGTCTCGATCCCGGTCACCTTGAGGCGCGTGAACTTCTGGCGATGCCCCTGGCGCTTGTGGTAACCGGTCTTGTTCTTGAACTTGTGGATCCGGATCTTCGGACCCTTGACGACCCCGACGACCTCGGCGGTGACCTCGACGGACGCAAGCGCGTCAGCGTCGTGCGTGACCGACTCACCGTCGACCAGGAGCACCGCCGGAAGGTTCACGGCCGCGCCCGGCTCTCCGGAGAGGAGCTCGACGTCGACGACATCGCCGACGGCGACCCTGTGCTGCTTGCCGCCGCTGGCAACGACCGCGTACACCAGATCTCCCTGCTGTTGGATCTTGCATGGGCCGCGCTGGCGGCCCTTTACGTCTGCCCACGTGGTTGACGCCCGCGCCGGCCATCCGATGGAGAACCATCCTGATGGCACCGCGCCGCACCTCTGCAAGCAGCCCCCCGAAAGAAGCCTGGTTGCGAAGAAGCCTGGTTGCGGCATCGAGCGCGCGCCTGTCCCGTGTGCGTCCCACCTTACAGGTCATCTGCGCAAGCGTGAGAAAGGCCTGCCGCCAGCGACCGGTCCGCTCGCCCGACACGGCTCTCACGCCGGATATGGCCGGCAGTTCTCAACCAGTCCTGACAGTTCTCAACCAGACAACGACCGGAGGACACAGAGAGAACCACCGGGATGGGGACACGGGCGATAGGCAGACACCGACAGGGTCATCCTGGCTATGACCCGGACGGGCCATGGTCGGACGCGACGCGCCCGGCAAGCATGTGGGGTCCTCCTCGGCCCGGCGGGATGTCGGCGCAGGTGGGGGCCGCGCCACCCGAGCGGTGGCCGTGGCCAACCAGACGGCGCGTAAGGGGACGATCCGGTGAACTGGCAGTACGTGACCTGGGCGGCCGGCGCGGCCACCGTCGCCGCCCTGATGGTCGCCTGTCGCCCGCTGCTCGCGGCCGCCGCCGGCCGCACATCCGCCGCGGTCGGCCGTGGTGCGTCCGCGCCAGGCCGGCAGGCACGTCTCCCGGCGCCGTCGGCGATCAGGGTTCTCGGCGTGCTGGTCGTTCTCGTCGCCCTGGTCACCGCCGAGCTGACCTTCGACGACCTGATCAGTCCCCCTGCCTGGGCACGGGCCGGCTGGGCGTTCCTGACCGCCGCCGCGGCGATCTGGCTGGCCGCGCACGGCCGCGAGCTGACCAGGGCGACCGGCCTCGAGGTTGTCGCCACCCCGGCGGGAACCGCGTCGGGATCGTCACCGCAGCAGGGCTCCGGGCGGATGGCCGATCCGCTCTCCGAACAGGATGATCTGGTGCAGACGCTGGTGGTCGCGTCCTACGCGCTGCAGATGGGCGACGAGCCACGCGCACGCCAGGCACTGGACGGCGCGCTGCGGCGTTCCCGTGCCACTCTCGACGAGCTGATGCGCCAGCGCGGCGGCCACGGCTTCGTCCGGGCGGCCCCCGCGGCTCCCTCGTCGGTCGTCAGCAGGAACGTCTCCGGCCTGTCGTCCTGACCAGGAACGTCTCCGGCCTGTCCTGACGGGGTCCGCGCCCCGTCCTGCCCGGGCGTCGCCCATGGCAGTGCAGCGGGGGCAGTTTCAGCGGGTCCAGCGGGGGCAGTTCAGCCGGCCATGGCAGTGCAGCGGGGCACGGCCCGTCCGGCCCGGGTGCGCAGGCCCGGCGATCACCGGCTGCGCACCCGAGCGCCTGGTCAGGGCCTCAGTTCCCGGCCACGTCTGACGGCTGGAGTGTCTCGGCCGGCTTCGACACCGGTCGGGATGCCCGCCGACGGCGGGCCCGGGCCGGCTTCTCGGCGACGGCCGCGGGGCCGGCCCCGTTCGTCCCCGCGTGCAGGACGCTGTCCGGGTCGTCGGTGTTCGCGAAGACCGCGTTCTCCGTGCTGTCCGACGCGGGAAGCCCTGCCGACTGGCCGGCCGCGACGAGTTCCCGGGCGGCGGTCGCCACCGGGTCACTCAGGCTGCCGGCCTGCCGGGCCGTCTCGACGCCCCGCACACCCCGGACACCGGAGATGGCTGCGACCGCTTCGCCACCCGCGCCAGGAGCGACACCGCCGGAGATGCCGGCGGCACCGTCCTCGCCGACGGCGGACTCCCCGTCCGGTGACGCCGCCTGCACGTCGCCCTCCGCGGCCACCTCCGGCACCGACGCCGCGGCGACCAGGGACGGGCTGGCGCTCTTCGCCGCCTGCCGAGCCCTGCGCCCGGTCGGGCCGGCCTGCTGGGCGGGCGGCGCGGGGAGCGGCGGCGCGCTCGCGTGCGTCCCGTCCAGATGGATCGTCACCCCGCGGCCGTTGCAGTGTGCGCACGGCTCGCTGTAGGCCTCGAGCAGCCCCTGCCCGACCCGCTTACGGGTCATCTGGACCAGGCCGAGGCTGGTGACCTCGGCGACCTGGTGCCGGGTCCGGTCCCGGCCGAGGCATTCGGTGAGCCGGCGCAGGACCAGCTCGCGGTTGCTCTCCAGCACCATGTCGATGAAGTCGATGACGATGATGCCACCGATGTCACGCAGCCGAAGCTGGCGGACGATCTCCTCCGCCGCCTCCAGGTTGTTCTTGGTGACCGTCTCCTCGAGGTTGCCGCCCTTGCCGGTGAACTTGCCGGTGTTGACGTCGATGACGGTCATCGCCTCGGTGCGGTCGATCACCAGCGAGCCGCCCGACGGCAACCAGACCTTGCGGTCGAGCGCCTTCGCGAGCTGCTCGTCCACCCGGTACTCGGCGAAGACGTCCCCGGTGCCGACGTAGCGGCGGACCCGGTCCCGCAGGTCGGGAGCCACCGTGTCGACGTAGCCCTCGACGGTCGCGGCCTCGCCCGCGCCCTGGACCACGAGCTCGGTGAAGTCCTCGTTGAAGATGTCCCGGATGACCCGGACGACCAGGTCGGGCTCGCCGTAGAGCAGCGAGGGAGCGCTGGCCTTCTCGGCCTTGCGCTGGATGTCCTCCCACTGGGCGACGAGTCGCTCGACGTCACGCTCCAGCTCGGCCTCGCTGGCGCCCTCGGCCGCGGTGCGCACGATCACGCCGCCGTTCTCCGGCGTGATCTTCTTCAGGATGCTCTTGAGTCGGGCCCGCTCGGTGTCCGGCAGCTTGCGGCTGATGCCGGCGTTCTGCCCGTCCGGCACGTACACCAGATAGCGGCCGGGCAGGCTGACCTGGCTGGTCAGCCGGGCGCCCTTGTGCCCGATCGGGTCCTTGGAGACCTGCACGAGCACCGACTGGCCGGACTTGAGCACCTGCTCGATCTTGCGGGGGCGCCCGTCGAGGCCCGAGGCGTCGTAGTTCACCTCGCCGGCGTAGAGGACCGCGTTGCGGCCCTTGCCGATGTCGACGAAGGCGGCCTCCATGCTCGCCAGCACGTTCTGCACCCGGCCCAGGTACACGTTGCCCGCGTAGGACGCCGAGCTCGCCCGGGTGACGAAGTGCTCGACCAGGACGCCGTCCTCGAGGACGGCGATCTGGGTCCGGTCACCGTTGTTCTTGACGATCATCCGCCGCTCGACCGACTCGCGCCGGGCGAGGAACTCGGCCTCGGTGACGATCGGAGCCCGACGGCGGCCGCTGTCCCGGCCCTCGCGTCGACGCTGCCGCTTGGCCTCCAGCCGGGTCGAGCCACTCACACCGCGAACGAGGTCGTCGTCCCGGCGGGTCTCGCGCACGTGCACGACGGTGTTCGGCGGGTCGTCGGACGTCGACACGCTCTCGCCGGTGCCAGACCGCCGGCGCCGGCGACGCCGGCGCCGGGACCCACCGGCCCGGTCATCGTCGGTGCCGTCGTCGGCGGAGTCCTCCGCGCCGTCGTCGAGGTCGGCGCCGTCGGCGCCGTCCTCGTCGGACTCGTCGGACTCCTGGTCGTGCTCGGCCCCGGGCTCCAGGTCGGCGTCGCCGTCGTCCTCATCCGGCTCGTCGAACACCTCCCGCACCTCGACGCGCCGGGACCGCCTACGGGCCGGCCGGGCCTCGGCCGCCTCGTGCTCCTCCGCGCCGGCCTCAGGCTCCCGGATCGGCTCCTCGGCCTCGCCGTCGTCATCGGTGAGGTCGGTGGTCTCGTCCTCGCCCCTGGCGCGGCCGCGGCCGCGACGGCCGCGGCGCCGACGGCGGGTGCCGCCCGCACCGGTGTCGTCACCGTCCGCATCCAGGTCGGCCTCGGCGCCGAAGGCACCGAGATCGGCGGCCTCCTGCCCGGCGTCGTCGGCGTCGAACTCCGCCTTCTCGTCCGCCGCCGAGTCCTCCAGATCGTCGACGGCAGCATCCGCCACCGGCTCGTCGACGGCGGAATCGGGCGCCGGCTCGTGGCGGCGAGGCCCCCACGGCTCAGGTGCCGCCGGCTCCGGCTGCTGGAACATGATCATGGCTACCGGGCGGCGAGCCGTGGGACGGGTCGCCGGGGCGACCGCCCCTGCCTCGGTGCCGCTCGTCCAGGTCGGGGTGAACGCCTTGGTGCGCCGCCGCGCCGGGCGTTCGCTCCGCTCGTCGACGGCGGGCGCTGCGCCGCTGGTCACGGACACCTCACCGGCCGCGACAGCCGCGTCACCGCTGGCGGTGCCAACCTTCGCCACGGACGCCGCCGGGGTCTCGTCGGCAACGACAGGCTCGTCGACAACCGCTGGCTCGTCGGCAACCGCAGTCGCCATGGTTGCCGACCGGGCCGGCGCCCCGGTCGGGGCAGAACCCTCAGCCGCGACGGATGTCTCGGCAGCAGGGCTCTTCCCGGCCTGGTCAGCCGGCACGGGAGCTGCGGACGGTCCGTCCGCCTGCGGCTCCGCAGCGGCGGGAGCGGCCGACGCACTCGACTCCACCGGCTCGGTCTTGGTGGCCGACCGACGAGCACGAGTACGACGCGGACGGGTGGTGGCGGGGGCCGCCTCGTTCTGCTCCGTAGTGTCTGCGGGCGCTGCGGAGACCTCCGCCGCCGTCGTGACCGGATCGGCCGGAGCGGGCGGAGCGGCGGTGGCGCTGCCGTCGCCGACGGAGGCCGGGGCCGCGGCACGGGCCGGGGCGGCGTTGGCCGCCGACCGGGTGGCCCGGCGCCGGGGAGTGGCCGGCTTCTCCGGCGCCACCACCGCTGCGGGCGAGGCCTCGCCGATCGGTGCCGCGTCCGCCGGCGGTACGGCATCGGCGGCCGGTGGAGCATCGGGGGTGGCGGGGACGGGCGCGGCAGCCGGCTCCGACCCGGCCGCGCTGGCGGCTCGGGACACCCGTCGCGGCCGGGTGGCGGTGCGCCGTGCCGGCCGAGTGGGTGTCGACGCGCTGTCGGTCGCCGGATCGGCACCGTCGGCGCCCGGCGCCGCGGGCGCGTCAGTGGAGGACGGTGTGCCGGCGGATGCCGTTACCGGCGCCGGACTCGGCGCCTTCTCTGCTCCGCTCTCAGAGCCGGCCTCGGTCTCGGCCGGATCGGGTGGCGGCCCGGAAGCCCCGGGCGGAGGCCCGGCCGGCCTTCCGGCGGCACGGCGACGACGGGGGGACCGCACGGCCGAGGTTTCCGGCGCGGTCTGCTGCTCTTCGGTGGTCTGGTCTTCGTCGGGCACGGGTTATGAAGCCTCTCGGGCTCCCGGGCGCGCTGCGTTAGCAGTCGCGACCGCTCAGAAGCCACTGTCTCGGTCCGGCGGTTGCGCCGCCGGCAATCCTGCGACGCCCTCGTCACGCTTCGAGTCGACCTACCGGCCGGGCAGCCTCATCGCGGTCCGGCGCCAGCGGGTCCGCCAGCGTTCCGTCCTCGCGCAGCCGGCCCTGTTCGAGTCGTGTTGGCTCGGGCGGCACCGGCACACTGAGAACGGCGACCGCGGAAAGGGCGGTCAGTACGTCGTCGGGTCGAACGGCGGGCGTCGTGTGCCGTACGACCACGTCCAGTATCGCACAGGTGTCGTTCTCTGCACGGCAAACGGCCCAGACCACAGCCCCGCGCACATCAACACCACGCTTGCCGTCCTTCGTGACCCGCTCTACCACAAGGGATTCCCGGGCCAACAGGACTGTGATGGCGGCATCCAGATCCGCTGTCACCACCCCTGGCAGGCGCACCTGCCAGCGGGACGCGTCGATCCGGTCGGGCAGCGAACGGCCACCGGCAGGAGCGCAGTCGAGGACGTCGAGCCCGGGCGGGAGAGCGGCGTCCAGCGCCTGGCGCACCTGCTCCGGGTCCACCGGTGCAGAGAAGGCGATCTCGACGTACTCGGCCTCGCTGGCGGCACCCGTGGGCGCCGCGCCGACCCATGACAGCCGCGGGTGTGGGCTGAAACCGGCCGAGAGGGCCACGGGCAGGCGGGCCCGGCGCAGGCCGCGTTCGAAGGTCCGGGCGATGTCCCGGTGGGAGAGGAAGCGCAGTCGCCCCCGCTTGCCGAACCGCAGGCGCATCCGGGCGACGACCGGCGGCGGGGGCGGCCCCTCAGGTTGACGAGGCACGTGCCGACACCAGGTCCGGGTCAGGGGCGACACCGCTGGCGGCGGCGTCAGGTCCGGCGGCGTCAGGTCCGGCGGCGTCAGGTCCGGCGGCGTCAGGTCCGGCGGCGTCAGGTCCGGCGGCGGAGTCAGGACCCACGGCGACACCCGGGGCTGCGGGCAGGCCCTGGTCGGAGGGGGCCCCCAGGGCCGGAGTGACGCCGACGGAGATCACGGGGAGCAGCGAGCGGCCCGTGGGGCCGATCTGGTTCTCGGTGCCGAATGTCGGGCAGACACCGCAGTCGTAGCAGGGGGTCCAGCGGCAGTCGTCCAGCTCCGTCCCGCGCAGCGCCTCCTGCCAGTCGGCCCACAGCCAGTCACGGTCCAGCCCGGCGTCGAGATGGTCCCAGGGCAGGACCTCGCGCTCGTCCCGCTCACGGGTGGTGAACCAGTCGAGTGAGACGCCGAGCGGGGGCAGCTCCGCCGCGCAGGCCGACTCCCAGCGCTCGAACGAGAAGTACTCGCTCCAGCCGTCGAAACGACCGCCATCGCGCCACACCCGCTCGATCGCCCGGCCGACCCGGCGGTCACCGCGGGCCAGCAGGCCCTCGATGATGCCCGGACGCCCGTCGTGGTACCGGAACCCCACCGCCCTGCCAACCTCCCGGTCAGCGCGCACCGTGTCACGGAGCAGCTTCAGTCGGTGGTCGGTGACCTCGTGGGAGGCCTGCCCGGCCCACTGGAACGGCGTGTGCGCCTTGGGGACGAACCCGCCGATGGACACGGTGCAGCGAATGTCGCGGTGCCCGCTGGCCCGCCGGCCCGCCCGAATGACCTCACGGGCGAGGTCGGCGATCTCCAGAACGTCCTCGTCGGTCTCGGTGGGCAGGCCACACATGAAGTACAGCTTCACCTGCCGCCAGCCGTTGCCGTAGGCAGTGCTGACGGTGCGCACCAGATCCTCGGCGCTGACCGTCTTGTTGATGACCTTGCGCAGCCGCTCGGAACCGCCCTCGGGCGCGAAGGTGAGGCCGCTGCGGCGCCCGTTGCGGGAGAACTCGTTGGCCAGGGTGACGTTGAAGGCGTCGACTCGCGTCGAGGGCAGGCTCAGCGAGGTGTTCGTGCCCTCGTAGCGGTCGGCGAGCTCCTTGGCGATCTCGCCTATCTCGCTGTGGTCCGCACTGGAGAGGGAGAGCAGCCCGACCTCGGAGAAACCCGTGGCGGTGAGGCCCGCGTCGACCATCGCGCCGACCGTCTCGATGCTGCGCTCCCGGACCGGCCGGGTGATCATTCCGGCCTGGCAGAATCGGCAGCCGCGGGTGCAGCCACGGAAGATCTCCACGCTCATCCGCTCGTGCACGGTCTCCGCCAGCGGGACCAGCGGTGCCTTCGGGTACGGCCACGAGTCGAGGTCGGTCAGCGTGTGCTTCGCGGGGCGGGCGGGGATGTCGTCCCGGTTCGGGGTGACGGCCTGGATCCGGCCGTCCGGCCGATAGCTGACGTCGAAGAAGCTCGGCACGTAGACGATCCCGAGACGCGCGAGGCGATGCAGCAGCTCGGTACGCCCGCCGGGGGAACCGGCTGCCTTCCACGCGCGCGTGACCTCGGTGATGCGCAGCACCGCCTGCTCGCCGTCACCGAGGACGACCGCGTCGACGAAGTCGGCGATCGGCTCGGGATTGAAGGCGGCGTGCCCCCCGGCGATGACCAGCGGTCCGCCGGTGCGGTCGGCGGCGTGCAGCGGAAGGCCGGCGAGGTCCAGTGCCGAGAGCAGGTTCGTGTAGCCGAGCTCGGTGGAGAAGCTGATGCCGAACAGGTCGAAGTCGCCGACGGCGCGATGGGCGTCCACGGTGAACTGCGGGATGCCGTTCTCGCGCATGAGCGCCTCGAGGTCCGGCCAGATCGAATAGGCGCGTTCGGCGAGAACGTCCGGCTGCTCGTTCAGGATCTCGTAGAGGATCTGGACGCCCTGGTTCGGCAGGCCGACCTCGTACGCGTCGGGGTACATCAGGCACCAGCGGACCGTGGCGCCGTCCCAGGGTTTGACGACCGAGTTCCCCTCGCCGCCCACGTACTGGACCGGCTTCCGGACCCGTGGGAGCAGTGGCTCCAGGAGAGGAAACAGCGACTGTCCGGACATGCCCGCGAGCCTACGGCACCCGGCAGGTGACCGACCCTGCCTGCTCACGCGAGCCTCCCGTCAAAGCGCATAGGGATCGGAGCGCGAACGCAGCCGGACGTTCTGCAGCAGCCCTACCGCGATCATGTTCGCGAACATCGAGGAGCCGCCGTAGGACAGGAAGGTCAGCGGCAGCCCTGTCACCGGCATGACGCCCAGACACATCCCGATGTTGACGAAGATCTGGAACGTGAACCAGCAGACCACGCCGGTGACGATCAGCGCGCCGAAGGAGTCCTGGGAGTTGAAGCCGATGGTGAGCGCGCGCCAGAGCACCACGCCGAGCAGGACGATCACCCCGCCGGCGCCGAGATAGCCCAGCTCCTCGCCCGCGACGCTGAAGACGAAGTCGGTCTGCTGCTCAGGCACGAACTGGCCCTGGGTCTGCTGGCCCTCGAACAGGCC
Source organism: Parafrankia sp. FMc2 (assembly GCF_041008525.1). Taxonomy (NCBI): domain Bacteria; kingdom Bacillati; phylum Actinomycetota; class Actinomycetes; order Frankiales; family Frankiaceae; genus Parafrankia; species Parafrankia sp. FMc2. The sequence goes on from NZ_JBFLUG010000050.1 coordinate 40,133, forward strand.
CCGGCCGGTGACGCCGCCGTTGGCGATCGCGGTCATCGCCTGGTCGACGTTGTAGCCGGTCGAGGAGGACTCCTTGTTCTCCGAGACGAACGAGGTGAGCCGGGCCTCCTGGTAGGGCTTCAGCAGGTGGAACTGCAGAATCGCGCCGCCGAACAGCACCCCGCACAGGACCAGCCCGAGAACCCACCGGCGCGGAGCGCCGCTCACCCCGAGCATCCCGAGGGTGACGAAGACCAGCACCATGACCGTGCCGAAGTCGGGCTGGAGCATGATCAGCCCCATCGGGACGACGGCGAGCCCCAGCACGAGCAGGACGTCGCCGTGGCCCGGCGCACCCCGCCGGATACCGGTATGGCGGTCCTCGTGTTTCTCCCCCAGGATCATTGCCGCGCCGACGACGAGCGCGACCTTCGCGAACTCCGAGGGCTGCAGCTGGAACCCGGCGGGCAGGACGATCCAGGAGTGCGCGCCGTTGACGGTGGTGCCGACGAGGAGCACGGCCACCAGCCCGACCAGCGAACCCAGGTAGACGAACGGTGCGTAGGCCCGCAGGATCCGGTAGTCCACCAGGGTGGCGGCGGTACCGAGCAGCAGGCCGATCATGAGGTTCAGCAGGTGCCGCTTCAGGAACGTCTGCGGGTCGCCTCCCGACTCCTCCAGCCGCTGCCGGGTGGCCGACCAGACGAGCAGGGCACCGATCAGGGCCAGCGCGATCACGCTGGTCTGCAGGACCCAGTCGAGCCGGCGCAACGGCGAGTGCCGGCCGGAGGCTCGGTCCCGAAGCTGGCCGATCCGCCCTCGGACAAGAACCGGGGACGACCGCAGCGCGGTAGGACCGGGGTCCTGCGTCATCGTCCCTCCCCTGTCACACAGTCGGCATGGGGCCCTGTGGCCCTGGAGTTCAGCGGTTGCGCGGTTCTCGGCGAGCAGAAGTTCAGCGAGCAGGGTTCAGCGGCTCAGCGAACGGAGCCGCGCCGGAGGGCGGTGGTCTCGTGGTCTCAGGGCGGGGACCGGCCGCGGTCGTCGGGCGGGGGCTCCCGGGCGGCGGGAGGCGACCCGTCGGCATCCTGGGACGGCGCCGCTCCGTGTCCGCCGCCCGCGACGGTGGCCACGGTGCTCGGCGCCGCGGGCGTGAGCGCGGTGGGCTGCACCGCTCCGGTGACCGTCGTCGTGCCCGCTGTGGTCGCCCCGGGCGTGGGCTCCGCCGGGGCGGAAGCACCGCTTACTCCCGGCGCTCCGGCCTGGGGCGACGTGGCAGGGGTGTCGGACGTGGCGGGGCCGCCGGGGCCGCCGCCGAACGTTCCGTCGCGCCCCAGCTCGGGCAGGCTGGCGGGTGGCTTGCCTCCGGGCAGGGCCCCGGGCACGCCGACCCCGTAGATGGCCTGGTAGATCTCCTTCGCCACCGGCGCCGCGTACTCCGCTCCGGTACCGGATTCCGGGATGCTCACGACAACCGCGAACTGTGGGTCGTTCGCCGGGGCGAAGGAGGCGAACCACGAGGTGTCGTCCTTGCCCTCGACCTCGGCGGTGCCGGTCTTGCCCGCGACGGGCACCAGGTCGCTGGGCCAGTCGGCGAACGTCCCCGTAGCCGTGCCGCCCGCTTCGGTCGTCACCCCGGTCAGGCCGCCGCGGATGTAGGCGAGGTTCTCCGGCGAGATGGGCAGTCGACCGGTGACGGTCGGCTGGATCGGCGTCTGCTTCGTCCCGTCCGGCGAGATCGTCGCCCGGGCGAGGGTGGGCTTGTAGAGGGTTCCGCCGTTGGCGATGGCTGCGTAGGCGGACGCGAGCTGCAGCGGGCTGACCGAGAGGTACTGCCCCTGGCCGATGGAGAACTGCACGGCGGCGCCGGCGTTGTACAGGTAACCGTCCACGCAGGCCTCGGCCGCGTACTTGCGGAACCGCTCGGCCTTGACCGGGTCGGGTTCCTCCGGGTAGCCGCTCTGTGCCCGCCGGCAGTAGGAGTCCTTCAGTTCCTCCCAGATCCTGCGCGCGTCCGCGCGGTCGACCACGGCGCCCGAGGTCTCGCCGGGGAGGTCGATACCGGTGCGCCTGCCGAAGCCCATGCCCTCGGCCATGCGGACGAAGTGCTCCGCCGGCTCGGCGTAGGGACCACGGCCGTTGCGCAGCCCACCGTCGGCGACCCAGGCGTCGTAGGCGAACTTGTCGAAGATGACGTCGCAGGAGATGACCAGCGCCTGGTGCAGTGTGATGGGCCCGGCGGACGACCCGTCGAAGTTGTGGAAGACCTGGTCACCGACCTGCAGGGTCGGCGCGCAGTCGAATTTTTCATCGCCCTTCGCACCCATGTGCTCCATCGCGACCGCGGTGGAGACGACCTTGAACGTCGAGGCGGCGGCGGCGGAGCCCTGGTAGGCCCGTGACAGCAGCGGGGTGCCGTTCACCGGGTCGGACAGCGCGGAGTAGTCGGCCTGCGAGATCCCGCCGACGAACACGGAGGGGTCGTACGTGGGCAGGCTGGCGAGCGCCACGACACCGCCGGTCCGCACGTCCAGGACGACGGCGGACGCCGTCCGCGCGCCCCCGCCGAGCTTGTCGAGAGTCCGGGCCAGCGCCCCCTCGGCGGCGCGCTGGACGTCCAGGTCGAGGTTGAGCACCAGGTGGTCGCCACTGACCGGCGGGGTCGTGGACTCGGTTCCGGCGACCCGGCCGAAGCGGTCGACCTCGAGCCGCTCGACCCCGTCCGCACCGCGCAGCGCGTCGTCGTAGGTGTACTCCAGGCCGGCGACGCCGATCAGGCTGTTGAGGTGATAGCCTTTCTCGTCGCCCTGGCCGTCGAGCTGGTCCTGGGAGACGGGCGCGAGGTAGCCCAGCTCGTGCGCGGCGAGCGCGCCGTTGGGGTACTCGCGGACGGCCTGCAGGTCGGCCGACACACCGGGGAAGCGGTCAGGATGCTCGATCACCGCGAGCGCCTGGGCGGGGGTCACGTCCTTGGCCACGGGGACCGGCTGGTAGGGCGAGCCGTTCCAGCACGGGGCCTTCACGGTGGCCGAACAGAAACGGACTCGCTGTTCGAGCTCCGCCGGGGGAGCGCCGATCACGGTGGCCAGCCGGTCGAGGACGGCCCGGCCCTTGTCGTCCTGCCGGTCGATGGTCGACCGGTTCACCGAGATGACCAGCGAGGTGCGGTTGCGGACGAGGGGCTGGCCCTCGTCGTCGACGATCATGCCGCGGGTCGCCGGAGTGACCACCTCGCGGACCCGGTTCGTCTCGGCGACCTGGCGGTAGCGCTCGCCGTCGAGGATCTGCAGCACCCACAGCCTGGCGCCCAGCGTGACCAGCAGGGAAAGCACGAGGACCCGCAGGATGAGCAGGCGGATCCGCATCCGGTCGCTCACAGCCGGCCCCGCTCCCGGTGCAGCCTGCGTGCGGCGGCGAGGGCGAGCGGGAACAGGAACGGGGTGACCAGCAGCCCGTAGATACCGGCGGCAAGAGCCCGCAGAAGGGCCTGGCCACTGGTGAGAGCGGCGTCGCCAAGCAGGGCCGTCGCCGCGGCGTTACCCAGGGTGCCGAGGGCCGCCGCCGCGCCGACCGCCGCCAGCGGCACGGCGATCGACCGTTCGGCCGCGTTCATCACCAGGCCCGTGAGGTAGCCGACCAGGCACAGCACGAGTGCCGTCTGCCCGATCACGTGGCTGGAGAGCAGATCGGCCAGCAGACCCACCGCGAACCCGAGGACAGCACCGAGCAGCGGCCCCTCGATCAGCGCGACGACCGCCAGCAGGACGAGCACCAGATCGGGCCGGCCGAGCGGGGCGCCCAGCCGGGCGACCACGGACACCTGCAGGACCACGGCGACCAGCAGCAGGACGGCCGCGGCCGCGAACGCGCGCGGGTGCAGCCGCTCCTCAGAAAAACCGCTGTCCCACATGCGATCTCACCCGGCGCCCTGGGTCGACGCACCTGTGCCGGCCTGGTTCCGCCCCTGCGATGGCTGCCCGGCGCCCTGCTGCCCGGCGCCCTGCTGGCCGGCCTGCTGCTGCCCGCCAGCCGCATCCTGACCGGCAGGCGCGGTGCCGGCCGGCGCGGTCGACGCGGGGGCGTCGGCAGGTGGCTGTGTGCCGCCGGCCGGCGGCACCTCGCGCGGCGGCAGGACACGGTCGCCCGGGTCGCCCGGCGGGCCCCCGACGATGACGCCCACCAGGTCGAGGGTGCCGATCGAGACGAAGGGGCGCACCTCGGCGGTGCGCGAGAGACCGCCGACGTCGACCACCTTCGTCACCTCGCCGATCGGTACGCCCGCCACATAGTCGAGACTACCAAACGTAACCAATCGGTCACCCTCTTTTACCTGGTACGAGGCGTCATAGAGGGTGAAGGTCAGGTTCTTCGGTCCCTGCCCCCCGGCGACGGCGCCAAGGAGCTGCGTGGTTTCCAGCCGGGCGCCGATCCGGCTCGTCGGGTCACAGATCAGCTTGATGACGGCGGTCTGGTCGGTCACCGAGGCCACCGTCCCCACCAGGCCCGCGGTGTTCACCACGACCTTGTCGACGGCGAGCCCGTCGCGGCGTCCCGCGTTGATGGTGACCGTCCAGTCCATCCCGGTGACGTCGCCGACCGCGATGACCCGGGCCGGAACGATCGTGTACTGCCCCTTGTCGGCGAGCAGGCGCAGTGCGGAGAGCTCCCCGGCCAGGCGGTCGATCTCGGCGTCGTCCGCGATCGACCGGCGCAGCGTCGCGTTCTCCTCGGCGAGCCGGTCAGCGCGGTCGTGGTAGCGGTTGGGATGGGTCAGCGAGGAGACCGTCCGCCCGATGGGGCGGGTCACGGTGGTCACCGCGTTCTCCACACCGCCGACCACCGAGTGCAGCGCACCACGCACCCCGGTGGCGGAATCGCCCGTCCGGTAGTCGACTGTGATCAGCGTGAAGGCGAGGACGAGCAGGACGGCGATGACAAGGCGTGAGCGCCTGGTGTCACGTCCCACGTCGACCCTCCATCACCGCTGCCGTCCTCCTGCCGCACGGGCCGGCTGACGGCCGGGCCCAGCACTGCCACCGCCCACCACTCGCCGACCACCGGCCACCGGGCTGCCGCGGGCCGGCGAGCACCCCCGTTCACGGAACGCCCACCGGCCCGGGCCCGCGGGTCAGCGCTTCGGTTCGGAGATCAGAACCTGCTGCAGGGCCTCGAACTCCTCGACGCACTTGCCCGACCCCATCGCCACCGAGTGCAGCGGGTTCTCCGCGATGTGGATCGGCATGCCGGTCTCGTGCCGCAGCCGTTCGTCCAGCCCACGCAGCAGCGCGCCGCCGCCGGTCAGGACGATGCCGCGGTCCATGATGTCGCCGGACAGCTCCGGCGGGCACCGGTCGAGGGTCACCTTGACCGCGTCGATCACCGCGTTCACCGGCTCCTCGATCGCCTTGCGGATCTCCTCGGCGGTCACCACGATCGTCTTGGGCAGCCCCGTGACGAGGTCGCGGCCGCGGATCTCCGCACTCGGCTCGTCCGGGATCTTGTGCGCCGAGCCGATCGCCATCTTGATCTCCTCGGCGGTCCGCTCGCCGAGCATCAGCGAGTACTCCTTCTTGACGTAGGAGATGATCGCCGTGTCCAGCTCGTCACCGGCGGTGCGGATCGACTGGCTCGTGACGATGCCACCGAGCGAGATGACCGCGACCTCCGTCGTGCCGCCGCCGATGTCGACGACCATGTTGCCGGTCGGCTCGTGCACGGGCAGGCCCGCGCCGATCGCCGCCGCCATCGGCTCCTCGATGATGTAGACCTTGCGCGCGCCCGCCTGGTAGCCGGCGTCCTTGACAGCCCGCTGCTCCACACCGGTGATGCCGGACGGAACACACACCACCAGCCGGGGCTTGGCGAAGTGCCTGCGGCGGTGCACCTTCTGGATGAAGTAGCGCAGCATCCGCTCCGTCGTCTCGAAGTCGGCGATGACGCCGTCCTTCAACGGGCGGACCGCCACGACATTGCCCGGGGTGCGGCCGATCATCCTCTTCGCGTCGGTTCCGACCGCGAGGATTCCGGAGGTGGTCGTGTTGATCGCGACCACACTGGGCTCGTTGAGAACGATGCCCCTGCCACGGACGTAGACGAGCGTGTTGGCGGTACCGAGGTCGACGGCCATGTCACGACCGAGGAACGACAGCGAACTGGACATCGTCGGGTGCCGGCCTTCCCGAGGGGCGCGAGAGGGGACAAGTCCGGACGGCGCGCGCGAGCGGCACCGACCGGCTCATCCCCGACCAACGCGCGAAACACGTACAGAGTTCGTCGAGCGGGCGGGACGGCCCGGATGCGCCTCGCGTGGAAACGTTCGCCACAACCGACTGGGAGGACGGTCACGGCGACCTGTCGGGCACGCTCCGGGCAGTTGAAAGCGTAGACCGCCCCCGGCGGCGTCGCCGGGCCGACCGGGAAGCGTGTCACCCCATGCGAAGCGGGGCGCGCACGGCACGCCGGCCGAATCCGCACCGGCCGTGGACGCAAGCCCACGAGAAGGCGCTCCGGTACCGATCGGGCGACCGGGCCTGGACGCCGACCACCCCAGGTGGGGACGGAGTACCCGCCACCATCCGGGCGGCGCGGGCCCCGCCGGGCCGAGGCGGCGCGGCGGCGCCGCCATCGGCCCTGGACTCACCCTGCGTGGCGCCGGTCGACCACCCGCATCAGGTGAGGCCGGCGGCCTGGCAGCGGGCGAGACGGCCGGCCTGCCGGCCGGTCAGCTCAGGCCGGGGAAGAACAGGTCGATCTCACGCTTGGCCGACTCCGGCGAGTCCGACCCGTGGACCAGGTTCTCGCCGATCTCCAGGGCGAAGTCGCCCCGCAGCGAGCCGGGAGCGGCCTTCACCGGGTCGGTGGCGCCGATGAGGCCGCGCGCCGCCTCCGTCGCACGCGGACCCTCGGCGACCAGCGCGACCAGCGGGCCGGAGGTGATGAAGTCGACCAGCTCGCCAAAGAACGGCTTGCTGGAGTGCTCGCCGTAGTGGGTCTCGGCAACCGAGCGCTCGAGCGTGCGCAGCTGCAGAGCCACGATCTTCAGCCCCTTGCGCTCGAGGCGGCCGATGACCTCACCGACGAGGCCGCGGCTGACGCCATCGGGCTTGACCAGGATGAGGGTGCGCTCGGCGGACACGGGACTCCTTCAGACTCGTTTCGTCATCTTCGACGCGGGCGGGCGACCGGTCCCTCGCGCGGCGAGGGCGACCGGGTTGGCCCTGGGCAAACTTACAGGGTCAGCGATCGTGCCCGGTGCGGGCACTCCCCCGACCCACCCGTCGGAGTGCCCGCGGTGGCCGCACGGACGGAGCGATCAACAGCGGCGCAAACAAGCAGCGCAGCGGGTCAACGGCGGAGGAGGTGGCGGGCCTCGCCGACGGTCACCAGCGAGCCGGTGACCAGGACACCGGTCCCGCCAAGCTCGCCCTCCTCCTCGGCAAGCCGAACGGCGGCCTCCAGCGCGTCGTCAAGCCGGGGGGCGACCTCGACCCGGTCCGGGTCGAAGATGTCCACGGCGACCGCGGCCAGGTCGTCCGCGCCCATGGCCCGTGGCGAGCTGCTCTGCGTGATCACAATGCTGCTCAGGACGGGCTCCAGCGCGGCGAGGATGCCCTCCGCGTCCTTGTCGCTCAGCATCCCGACGACACCGACCAGCGTGTCGAAGCCGAACGCCTCGCCGACGGCCGCGGCCAGGGCCTGGGCACCGGCGACGTTGTGCGCACCGTCCAGCACGATGGTCGGCGAACGCCGTACCACCTCCAGCCGCCCGGGCGAGTCGGCCTGCGCGAAACCGGCGAGGACGGCGTCGGCGTCCAGCTGGTTCTGCCCGCCGCCGAGGAACGCCTCGACCGCGGCCAGGGCCACCGCCGCGTTGTGCGCCTGGTGCACGCCGTGCAGGGGCAGGAAGACCTCCTCGTAGGTCCCGCCCAGGGCGCGCAGGGTCAGCATCTGGCCACCGACGGCCGGACGCCGGCCGACCACTCCGAACTCCAGACCCTCGCGGGCCACGGTCGCACCGACCTCGGAGGCCCGACGCAGCAGCACCTCCGCGGCCGGCAGCGTCTGCTGGGCCAGTACGACGAGTGCGTCGGGCCGGATGATCCCGGCCTTCTCCGCGGCGACGGCCTCGACGGTGGAGCCCAGCTCCGGGTGGTCCAGCGAGACGGGGGTGATCACCGAGACACCGGCGTCGACGACGTTCGTGGCGTCCCAGGTACCGCCCATGCCGACCTCGATGACGCCGACGTCGACCGGTGCGTCCGCGAAGGCGGCGAAGGCCATCGCGGTGAGCAGTTCGAAGAAGGTCACCCGATCGGGATGCCGGGTGTCGATCAGCTCGGCGTACGGGATCACGTCGTCGTAGGCCCGGGCGAACACCTCCGCGCTGGCGGGGGCACCGTTGATGCTGATCCGCTCGGTGACGGTCTCCAGATGCGGCGAGGTGTACCGGCCCGGCCGCAGGCCGAACGCCCGCAGCAGCGCGTCGATCATCCGAGCGGTGGACGTCTTGCCGTTCGTGCCGGTGATGTGGATCGTCGGGAACGACTGCTCGGGATGGCCCAGCAGGTCGACGAGGTCCCGCATCCGTTCCAGGTCGGGAAGCATCCGGTGCGGGAACCGACCGGCGAGCGCCTTCTCCACTCGGGCGAGGCCGGCGACGTCGTCCGGCGTGCTCCCCGTGCGTGCGTCTGTCACGAGGCCGAGGTTATGGCATCAGCGGACGGGCCCCGCGGCGGCGATCGCCATGGGGCCCGAACCGGTCCAGATCGTGCGGCCATCGCGCCGGCCGCGGGCGTCAGGCTGACTTCTCCTGGCGTGGTGTGCGCTTGGACGCCGCGACGTCCCGAGGGACCAGCGTGGGGTTGACGTGCTCCAACACGACCTCGCGGGTGATCACCGCACGGGCGACGTCCTTGCGGCTCGGGATGTCGTACATCACCGAGAGCAGGACCTCCTCCATGATCGCCCGCAGGCCGCGGGCTCCCGTCCCGCGCAGGATCGCCTGGTCGGCGATGGCCTCGAGGGCGTCGGTGGTGAAGTCGAGGTCGACACCGTCCAGCTCGAACAGCCGCTTGTACTGGCGAACCAGTGCGTTCTTCGGCTCGGTGAGGATCCGGATCAGCGCCTCGCGGTCCAGGTTGGACACGCTGGTGATGATCGGCAGACGGCCGATGAACTCCGGGATCATCCCGTACTTGAGCAGGTCCTCCGGCATGATGTCGCCGAAGACGTTCGAGGAGTCCGGGTCGTCCTTGCCGTGCAGCACGGCGCGGAAGCCGAGCGACTTCTTCCCGATGCGGGATTCGATGATGCGGTCGAGCCCGGCAAACGCCCCGCCCACGATGAACAGCACGTTCGTCGTGTCGATCTGGATGAACTCCTGATGCGGGTGTTTCCGGCCGCCCTGCGGCGGCACGCTCGCGGTGGTTCCCTCGAGAATCTTCAGCAGCGCCTGCTGCACGCCCTCACCCGAGACGTCCCGCGTGATGCTGGGGTTCTCCGACTTTCGGGCGATCTTGTCGACCTCGTCGATGTAGATGATGCCCGTCTCGGCCTTTTTGACGTCGTAGTCGGCGGCCTGGATGAGTTTGAGAAGAATGTTCTCAACATCCTCGCCGACATAGCCGGCCTCGGTGAGAGCCGTGGCGTCCGCGATGGCGAACGGCACATTGAGCATCCGGGCCAGGGTCTGGGCGAGGAGTGTCTTGCCGCATCCGGTCGGACCGAGCAGGAGAATGTTGCTCTTGGCGAGCTCGACCTCGCTCTTCGCAGCGTCACCGCCGGACGCGCCGCCCGCCTGCACCCGCTTGTAGTGGTTGTAGACGGCCACCGAGAGCGTCTTCTTCGCCGTCTCCTGGCCCACCACGTACCCGTCGAGGAACTCGTAGATCTCCCGGGGCTTGGGGAGTTCCTCCCACTTCAGCTCCGAGGACTCGGAGAGCTCCTCCTCGATGATCTCGTTGCAGAGATCGATGCACTCATCGCAGATGTAGACGCCTGGGCCGGCGATCAGCTTCTTCACCTGCTTCTGCGACTTACCGCAGAAGGAGCACTTGAGCAGGTCACCGCCATCACCGATGCGTGCCACCGAGGACTCAGTCCCTTCGTCCAGACGATGGTGTCGCCTGCGTGTCGGGGGCGGTGCACACCGCCCGGTCGTCGCGTGTCTGCCTCTATCCGTCCCCGTGGGGACGGTACCCCGCGGGGACGTCCCGTGAGAGCCCAATCGATGGGCTCATACCGGTCAGCCTACGGTCATCAGGCCCGTCCCCGCTCGTCCACACAGCCCGTTCAGCGCTACAGCCGGCCCGGGTGTCCGATATGAGAGGTGGTGATGCCAGCCCGTCGCATCCGACCCGCCACCGATGAGCCTGACGGACCCGCTGACAGGCACTCGGAGACCACAGCCTGGCCTGTCCGCAGCCCGTCGACCGGGCTTGCCAGGCCGGTCCGGGCACCCGTGTCGGGGCGTCCGGACCCACCGGGCTCCAGTGCTTCCGCCGGCAGCTCCCGAGGTGCTCTCGCCGAGATCCGGCCGCAGCCGCTCCACTGCCCGGAAGGTGCCAGGCTCGGTCAGCGCGAGGCGGCGAGCCGCGAGGACTTCCGGGTCTTGATGACCTCGTCGATGATGCCGTACTCCTTGGCCTCGTCGGAGCTGAGGATCTTGTCGCGCTCGATGTCCTTGCGGACGTCCTCCTCGTTGCGGCCGGTGTGCTCGGCGAGCATCCGCTCCAGCAGCGTGCGCATCCGCAGGATCTCGCGCGCCTGGATCTCGATGTCGCTCGACTGGCCCTCACCCTGCGCCGACGGCTGGTGGATGAGGATCCGGCTGTTCTGCAGCGCGAACCGCTTGCCGGGTGTGCCCGCCGCCAGCAGCACCGCTGCCGCGGACGCCGCCTGGCCCATGCAGATCGTCTGGATGTCCGGCCGCACGAACTGCATCGTGTCGTAGATGGCGGTCAGCGAGGTGAACGATCCACCCGGCGAGTTGATGTAGATCGAGATGTCCCGGTCCGGGTCCTCGGACTCCAGGAACAGCAGCTGCGCCATCACGTCGTTCGCGGACGTGTCGTCGATCGGCGCGCCGAGGAAGACGATCCGCTCCTTGAGGAGCTTCGAGTACGGGTCCATCCCGTACTCACCGCGGGACGTCTTCTCGATGATGTTGGGGAGGACGTAACGGCTCTGCGTTCCGTAGTAGCCCTGTGATCCGTGCATGGTGACTGCCTCCGAGGAGAGCGGGTGACGAGGGTCGGGACGGCTCGCGGCCGCGGCGGACGTCAGCTCACCGGGCCTTCGCTGGGAACCTGGCGGGCCCGCTGGACGACGTGGTCCACGAAGCCGTAGTCCTTCGCTTCCTCCGCGGTGAACCAGCGGTCGCGGTCGGAGTCGCGCTCGATCTGCTCGACGGGCTGACCGGTGTGGAACGCGATGCGCTCCTGCATCATCCGCTTCGTGTAGAGCATCTGCTCGGCCTGGATCGCGATGTCGGAGGCCGTGCCGCCGATGCCGCCGGAGGGCTGGTGCATCATGATCCGCGCGTGCGGCAGCGAGTAGCGCTTGCCCGGCGCGCCCGCGCAGAGCAGGAACTGCCCCATCGACGCGGCCAGGCCGAGGGACACCGTGGCGACGTCGTTCTCGACGTACTGCATCGTGTCGTAGATCGCCATACCGGCGCTGACCGAGCCGCCGGGCGAGTTGATGTACAGGAAGATGTCCCGGTTGGGGTCCTCGGCGTTGAGCAGCAGCAGCTGCGCGCAGATCGCGTTGGCGATCGAGTCCTCCACCACCGAGCCCAGGAAGATGATCCGCTCACGGAGCAGACGGTTGAACACCTGCTCGTCGAAGCCGGGGCCGCTCTGTCCGGGAGAACGGAGACTCGGGCCCGGGACAGCCAGGCGAGGGGCGGCGATGTCACTCACGGTCGGATCCTCGGCTTCCTTTGGCGGCATCTGATTGACCGGCTCGACACTATCTGTGACCCGAGCCGGTTCCGGTGCTTCTCCTTCGATGTTCGCGCTGGGCGTGAGGCTGGGCCAGTCCGGCATCGGCGCCTGGCCGGTCGCGGCCCGGGAGGCGCCCCGCCCGCGCCGGGCCGACAGCGTGCCTCCCGGTGTCCACCAGTGGCCCCCGGACACGCGGACGGCCTCCGGAGCCAAGGCCCACAGGGCCAGCCTCCGGAGGCCGTCCAGACGACATCCGCACGCCCGGCACCTGCCGGGCCACACCGCTACTTCGCGTCGGACCCCGGTGCGGCGTCCGCCGCCGACGTGTCCTCCGCGGCAGCCGACTCCGCTGCCACCTCGGCCGCGTCATCGCCCTGCGACACCGTCGCGGAGCCACCGATCGCCAGCTCCTCGGCGTCCAGCTCGTCCGAGATGTCCTCGACGTCGTCCTCGGCGTCAGCCGCCGGACGGCGCGGCAGGTTCAGCTCGACCGGGTTGCCCTCGGTATCCGCAACCTTCGCGTTCTCCAACAGCAGGAAGAGCGCCTTCGTACGGAGCACATCCGCCATCAGCGCCGTCAGGCCCTCGCCCTGCGCCAGCTGCTGGGCGTACTGGTCCGGCTGCACACCGGCCCGCTGCGCCCGCATCAGGATCTGCTCCATCAGCTCACCCTGGTCCAGCCCGATCGACTCGGCGTCGATCACCGCGTCCAGGATGAACTGCGAACGGATGGCCTTGTCCGCGGACTTCCGGACCTCGGCGTCGAACTCCTCCTCCGACTGGCCGAGCGTCTCCAGGTACGTGGCCCGATCCGTACCGATGTGCTCCAGCTCGTGGCCCAGCCGGTGCTCCCGCGCCTCCAGCTCACCCGCCAGCACCGACTCCGGCACCGGCACCTCGACGAGCTCCACCAGCTTGTCCAACAGCTTGTCGCGGGCCTCGCCGAGCTGCTCGGCCTTCCGGCTCGTCTCGAGCCGCCCCCGGACGTCGGTCCGCAGCTCCTCCAGCGTGTCGAACTCGCTCGCCGTGGTCGCGAAGTCGTCGTCGAGCGCCGGGAGCTCCTTCTCCTTCACCCCACGGACGACAGCCGTCACCTGTGCCGTCCGCCCGGCGTACTCGCCGGCCATCAGCTCGGTGTCGAACGTGCGCTCGTCGCCGTCCGCGGCGCCGGTGATCGCCTCGTCGATGCCGTCGATCAGGTTGCCGCTGCCCACCTCGTAGGACATCCCGGTCGCGGTCGCATCCTCGATCGCCTCACCGTCGACCGACGCCGACAGGTCCAGTGAGACGAAGTCGCCCTCCTGCACCGGACGCTCCACCGGCTTCAGCACGGCAAACCGGTCACGCAGCGTGCCGAGGTACTCGTCGACCTTCTCATCCGACACGACAGCCGGCTCGACGACCAGTTCCAGATCACCAAACTCCGGCAGTGTCACCTGCGGACGGACATCCACCTCGGCGGTGAACACGAGCTGCGACCCGTCGGCGAACTCGGTGATGTCCACCTCCGGTCGCGACAGGACATCCACCTCCTCGGCCTGCACAGCCTCCGAGTAGAACTGCGGCAGCGCCTCCTGGATCGCCTCGTCGAGGATCACGCCCCGCCCCAGGCGCTGGTCAAGGATGCGCGGCGGCACCTTGCCCGGGCGGAAACCGCTGACACGCACCTGGCGCGCCAGCTTGCGATAGGTGGCATCGACGGACGGCTTGAGCTCGTCGAAGGGCACCTCGACAGTGAGCTTGACCCGGGTCGGACTGAGGGTCTCCTTGGTGGCCTTCACGGCGCGGCGGTCTCCTGGTACGACGTTGGACGGGGTGACGCGCCGAGAGTATCGGTCGGGGCGGGGAGACTCGAACTCCCGATCTCCTGCACCCAAAGCAGGCGCGCTGGCCACTACGCTACGCCCCGAGGCGTTGCTTCCACATCCTACGGGGTAAGCTCGTCCCGATCACCAACGCGGGTGTAGCTCAATGGCAGAGCCCCAGCCTTCCAAGCTGACCATGCGGGTTCGATTCCCGTCACCCGCTCGCGGCGGGATTCGTGTGCCCAACGGGGTTGGGCGGGGGCCCGTTATGTCGTTGGGGGGGCGGTGCCCCCCCAACGAC